>CAXUCQ010000066.1:0-11197 GCA_964249295.1 uncultured Armatimonadales bacterium
AGATCTCATTCTTCGAGGCCCGCGAAGACGCCGTTTAACTGGAACTCACACAAGGAACGACAACCATGAACAAGCACACCTTTGGACACACCCTCGGAATCACCGCCGCCCTGCTGGCGCTGGGGACCACGGCCTTCGCACAGGCCCCCACCGACACGCCCGGCCCGCCCGGACTGCCCGACACGCAGACGGCGCCCGGCCCGCACAGCGACACGGCACATATGTACAACGACGAGGACAACAACGCGGAGAGCAGCAACTCGAACCTCCCGGACGCCGTCGCCACGATCAACGGGAACAGCCCCACGGACCGCCAGTACAACCACGCGATCGACGAATACAAATCCGGCAAGCTCGACGACGCCGCCAAAGACCTGCAGGGCTTCCTCAAAGCGCAGCCCGGCAACACGGAGGCGAACAAGCTGCTGGCATACACGTTCCTCCGCCAGAACAAGCCCGCCGACGCCGCGCCCTACCTGGAGACCGTCGTCAAGGCGGCCCCGAAAGACGTGCAGACAAGGGACAACCTCGGCAGGGTCTATCTCGCGCTGCACCGCCCGGCGGACGCGACCGCCCAGTTCCAAGCCGTGCTCGCCATCTCGCCTAAAGACGCAGTGGCGACACGGGAGCTGGCGACAGGCCCGCACTCCGTCACCACGACGACCACCACGACAGTCATCACGCGAGTAGAAACGGATCAAAAGCCTTCTAAGCAACTGTCCGCGAAGGATTATCTGAAACAGGGTGACAATTCGTTCAAGGCCAACAAGTACGACGACGCCGTTGCCGCCTACGACAAGTCCGCCGACCTGGACCCCAAAAACGCCGACCTGCGGCTCTACATCGGCGATCAATGCATGAAGGCCGGGATGACGGACAAGGCCATCGCGGAGATCAACCAGGCTCTGGATCTGCACACGAAGAAAGTCTTCGAGGCGAGCACGATGCTCGGAGAGCTTTACGGCCCCACCGACCCCGCCAAGGCGATCAGCGAGTTCAAGCTGGCGACGGACGCCCGACCGTCCGACCCGGCGGCCTGGTACAACCTGGGGTTCTTGGAAGGGCAGGCCGGCAACACGGCGGACGCCAAGAAGGACTACCAGAAGGTGCTCGACCTGAACCCCGCCGACCCGGCCCTGGCCGACCACGCCAAAAAGAACCTGGACGCTCTGGGCAAGTAACATCGCAGGAGCAGTCATCCGGGGCGCACGCCGCACATGGTCTCCGTCGCCGACATCCTGGACCCGTTCCTGACGCTGCTCTACCCGCCGCGCTGTTTCGTCTGCCGCGGATTAGGCCATGCGTCCGGGTTCTGCGAGACGTGCGCCGGGGCCGTCACGCCCGTCCCCGAGCCGCGCTGCGACCGCTGCGGGCATCCCTCCGGCGGCGGAGCCGCCTGCTACAACTGCCGCCTCCGGCCGCCGGCCTTCCTGCAGGGCCGCGCCTGGGGCG
Source organism: uncultured Armatimonadales bacterium (assembly GCA_964249295.1). GTDB lineage: Bacteria > Armatimonadota > Armatimonadia > Armatimonadales > Capsulimonadaceae > CAZZVX01. The sequence continues at coordinate 1,453 of CAXUCQ010000066.1, forward strand.
GCTATGAGGGCGTCCTGCGCGACGCCATTCACCGGCTCAAATACCACGACCGCCCCGCGCTCGCCGAGCCGCTCGGCGTCCATCTGGCGGCGTTCGCCCGCACCCAGACGCCGGCGCTGAACCATCTGCGCTTCGACGCCCTGGTGCCGGTCCCGATGCACCCCGCCCGGCGCCGCCTGCGCGGCTACAACCAGTCCGAACGGTTGGCCTGCGTCGTGGGCCGCGAACTCGGCCTGCCCGTCGCGCCGAAGTGGCTGGCGCGCACCCGCGCGACCCGGCCCCAGGTCGGTCTTGCGGGCGGCGCGCGGACCGCAAACCTGCGCGGCGCGTTCACGGCGTCCCGAGCGGTCGCCGGCAAGACGGTCCTGCTCATCGACGACGTGACGACCACGGGTTCCACCCTTGACGAGTGCGCGCGGGACTTGAAGGCCGCCGGAGCGAGCGCCGTGTACGCGCTGACCCTGGCGGCGGGATGATGAAACAGCGTGATGGATCAGTGATGCCTCTTCTCGAAGTCAACAACCTCACCAAGCACTTCCCGATCACGCGCAGCACCGGACTGCTCCAGCACGTCACGGAGCCGCTGCGCGCCGTGGATGGCGTCGATCTCACCCTGGACGCGGGCGAGACGCTGGGTCTGGTCGGCGAGTCCGGCTGCGGCAAATCCACGCTCGGGCGCTGCATCCTGCGGCTCGTCGAGCCGACGGGCGGTCGGGTCGCGTTCGACGGTCATGACGTGCTCACGCTCTCGCCCGAAGCGATGCGGCAGGAGCGCCGCGCGATGCAGATCGTGTTCCAGGACCCCTTTGCCTCGCTCAACCCGCGCATGAGCATCGGGCAGATTCTGGAAGAACCCCTGCGCGTCCACCAGATCGTTCCCGGCGGCCAGATACGCAACGAAGTCGCCCGCCTGCTCGACCAGGTCGGCCTGCCCGCCGAGGCCGCCCGGCGCTACCCCCACGAGTTCTCCGGCGGCCAGCGCCAGCGCGTCGGCATCGCCCGCGCCCTCGCGCTCCGCCCCAAGATGATCGTCGCCGACGAACCCGTGTCGGCGCTCGACGTCTCCATCCGCGCCCAGATCCTCAACCTGTTCATGCGCCTGCAGGCCGAAACGGGCATCGCCCTGCTCTTCATCGCCCACGACCTGGGCGCCGTGCGCCAGATCAGCCGCCGCGTCGCCGTCATGTACCTGGGCAAGATCGTCGAACTGGCCGACGCCGACGAACTCTACGACAACCCGCGCCACCCCTACACCCGCGCCCTGCTGTCCGCCGTGCCGAGCATCGACGGCCGCAAGCCCGTCGCCGAGAAGGTCGAGGGCGACGTCCCCTCCCCCATCGACATCCCGAGTGGCTGCCGCTTCCGCACCCGCTGCCCCTTCGCGCAGGACGTCTGCGCCCAGCAGGAGCCGCCCCTCGCCCCGTTCGACGGCGGCCCGTCGACGCACCGCTCCGCCTGCCACTTCGCCGCCACCCTGCCCGTCTTGGCCGTGAGCGAGTGAAACTTTATCCACTCTTCCTGAGATTTTTCCCTCACCGCTTCCCGAACAGTTCGTCCGTGGTGGCGACGGCGATGCTGCCCGGCGGCGGCGTGAAGACGAACAGCGATGCCGGCAGGGCAGGGTTTTTCTGGATGCCCGTGTACGTCTCTGACTGCCTTGACAGGGGCTGAGTACCTTCGCGAGTATCCTCACTCACTTGTCGCAGCAGATGATCGCGACGGCTGATCGCCAGTGTCAGCAGGTCATAGCGGTCACTCGTACCCCCGCCGCGTTGCAGCGTGACAGTGTCCACAGGCTCGCCGTCGACCACACCAGGCTCGCCCAGCTTCCAGTCGTAACTCTCGGCGGGCATGGTCCGAAAGCCAAGAATCACATTCGGCATAAAATCCTGATCGGACCAGTATTGTGGCAGGTTGCCGAATCGGGACAGCCAAACCAGCCTGTTGGGATCGTCAGGCCCTACGGAAAGTTTGAGGTAGCGGCCAGGGAGCGCCTGCATCGGACCGGAAGACTCGGTCGTGGTGACATAAAGGTTGGCTCCGTCTGCAATGGCTCGTGCCTCGCCCTCGTGAGACTGCCGCACCATTGCGACTCGAGCTGGCTTCTGAATTGCAATACTCGCATTCGATGTGGTGGATCGGTAAACTTTACCCGAGGCGACATCTGTTCCCGTGACCTCGGTGGTCCGTGTGAATGAACAAGATTGCAGCGCAGCACTGGCGGCGTACATCTGGGCCATCAAGGAGACCGCCGCTGGGTCGGCGTGCGCGCCGCCGACGTCAACATCTACGGCGACAGCGCCCGCCGGGGGCGTGAAGACGAACGTAGACGCGGGCAACGCTGGGTTGGCCCGAACATCGGTGAACGTCTGCGTCGTTGTCGTTGAAGCCTGGTTCGGCGCCGGCCCCATGGTTTCAGTGATCTGCCGCAGCAGGTGGTCGTCGTGGCCGATCCGCATCACCGAAGTACCGTCACCGTTGGGGCCGTGGCTTGTCAGAATCACGGTATCCACAGCCACACCGTCCATGCGGCCAGGAGGACCGAGACGGACGCTTGTGTGCGGGTCTGTGTCTAGGTTCTTGAACAACGCATCAACATCATCCTCCAGCAACTGCACCGTGACCGGGAACTTCACGTCACAACGAATGATCAAGGCCTCCTGCCAGAGCGTGTAGTTCGTCTCCGGCGTCGTCAGCCGTGCGTACCGCCCCGGTGCGTCATCCGAGGACGTCTCGAACAGCGTCTTGCCATCCAGAAGGATGTGGCGCGTGATCGTCTGCGGCCCGAAGGACCGGGTGTGTGTGAAGGCCAGTTTTCCGGGCCGCGCGTAGGCGAGGTCCAATCGGTAGGGCATCCCGAGCGCCCCGTCCCCTTCGGCCACTTCCGTACCGGAGTAGGCCTGGAGTGCTCTGTACGCCTCCGTCATCTGTATCAGCAGGCGCACCGCAGCCGCTTCCGTGTTAGCAGGATGGTTCTCCGTGCCGCCAACCGACTGCGCCTGCGCCACAGGATGCAGAAACGCCAACGGTGCGAGAACACCCGCCGCGAGCAGCGCGGCAACCGTCAAACTCCGTCGTGACACCATGTTCCTCATCCTTCCCGTTTGCAGTAGGGTCTTTATCCTGCGTTCAATCTGCGACGGCTCCGCCATCGGCAGTGTGACACGCGAGATCAGGCGGCTTCTCAACCTATCGGGCATCATGGCATTCCCCGCCTTTCGTTGGCTCATCAACGCGCTCCCGCAGGCTCTCTGATGATCCCGCCATCCGGGTGGTTCAAGGCGTACTGCCTCCGCAGAGCCTTCGCCCTGGCGGGTTGCAGCGCCGCGAATTGTTGTGAGGTCAAGACAGCGGCAGGAAGTCCTGCCTCGCCTGGGTAGCCCGCAGCGAGAATAAGCGTCTGCCCAGATTTCCATGCATTGATGAGCTGAGCCTTCGTCATTGACAGGGCTTGCGGGTGCGGGCGGGAACCGGGCGTCGAGACAATCTTAGCAGGAAAAACGATTTCGTTCGTCGTTGGGATTTTCTCGACTCGGCCATCGTCCCAGAGCAGCAGCGTATAGCCGCCGGGTCCCGCCTCGTGGTCAACCGACTTCGCGAGGATGTCACGAGCGGCAACGGGTTTCGGGCCGCCGATCAACTGGCCGTCAGGCCGGCGGTCAACAATCAGCACGTTGGTCAGTCTCATCGACGACGTCCGTTGGAGAGTGGACGGCTTCTGCCAGGTCGTGAAGACGGAGTGCGCCGCGTCAGCCGTCTGGAAGCCATAGGCAGCGCGATTGGAGGCGACGTCACGTTGCAAGTAGATTTCGTCAACCGGATATGCGCCGCCGTGCCGCTGACGATAAACGGCAATCAGGTGGTACACCCGCTTCAAGTGGGCGACGGCTTCCGCTTGGGTGTTGGGCCGCTGCCCGGCGGACGACGCGGGGGGGGCTTCCTGGGCTTCCGCCACAGGATGCAGCATCGCGACGGCGAGGGCTAACAGGCCTGTCGCACAGGCGATGAGCGCGAAAACTCTGCGGGTCATGGAGGCTTCTCTCCTTTGAGCGACCAGTATCGCTCGGACACGGCTTTCGATCTGTGATCTGCCCGCCATCGGCAGTGCTACCGAGGGTGACGCTTTGGTCTGCGACAGGGTCCGGGCGACCTCGACCAAATGTGTCGCATAGTCCGGCGCGGCGATCCCAGCCGCAAGAACCTGGTCGTCGCAAGCGCGCTCACTTTCCAGGCGCAACCCTCGGGCGACGAGCCACACGCCGGGGTGGAACCAGTAAAGCGCGCAGACGGCGTGTGCCAGCATCTGCCAGAGCCAGTCCCCACGCTGTATGTGCGCCAGTTCGTGCAGCAGCACCACGCGCAGGCGCTCGGCGGACCAGTCACCCGCCGTGGCAGGCAGGAGAACGACCGGGCGACGCCAGCCCCAGGTCATCGGCACGGGCGACGCGCCGGTGTCCCCTGTCTGTCGAAACGCCACAGCGCGCCGGATGCCAAGTCTCGGCGCGAGTTCCGCTCCGACTCCGGCCATCGCAGTTGTGACCGGTAGTGACCGTCGCCCGAGTCGATCAACGCACACCAACCCCGCCAGCACCGGCGCCAGAACGGCGCAGACGCCGACCAGCCAGAAAGCACAGACAAGCAGCGACCAAGGCAGCGAGGCCGGCTTGGGAGCGTCAGGTGCGGTGAGCGCCGAAGCCGGCACGTCAGCAGGAGACGCGGCTTGAGTGCCTAGCGGCAGGGCGGGAGGCAGAGGGGTACCCGGCGCTGGGGTTCCCATTTGCGGCACCGGCGGCAGGACAGCGGCGGTTCGCGGCCAGCGGATATGCCAGCCCGGAAGCGTGGACGACAGCAGCGGCAGCAGGAGCAGGCAGGCCAATGTCAAAAGCAGCGCCAGATGGCGCCCGGCGGCGGACGCGCGGCGCAAGCACAGCAGCGCCAGACCCGCGACGGCCAGCAGGAGCAGGCTTTTCAGCGAAGCATCCAGCAGAACGGCCCAGGCGCGTTCGGCAAAATGTTCCAGCATCACGAGCGGCCTCCCTCTTTCGCCTGGTCGATCAACGCCGACAAGCGCGCCAGTTCTTCCTCGGTGAGTTTTGTGTCCGACGAAGACAGCAACGTCGCCACGGTGCGCTCGACCGAGCCGCCGAAGAACGTCTGCACGATCTGGTGCAATGCCGACCGGGCGGCGAGGGGGCGCGGCTGCGTCGGCAGATAGACGTAACGCTTTCCGTCTTCAACGTGCGTGAGATGGCCCTTGTCTTCCAGGATACGCAGCAGGGCGCGCACCGCCGAATAGCCGGGGGCGTCCGGCAGCGCTTCCCGCACCTCCAACGCCGTCACGCGCCCCTGCTGATAAACCACGTCCATGATCTGCCGCTCACGGCGGCTGAGAGCCGGCATCAGTCTCTTCATGCTAATAATTTAGCACATATTAGGCGTGTTGTCAACGGTCTTGGGTTAATTTTTTAGCACTTTTTCCGCGGGCAGAGCACGGCCTCTGCCCCCCCTTAATTCACGGGCAGCCCGGCCTTTGCCAGTGCCGCCTTGATCGTCTCCGGGTCCTGCAGACCGACAAAAAAGGCCGAAAGGTGGCCGGTCGCGTCGATCACGGCGACGGTGGGGATGGCGTTGATCTTGTAGGTCTTGTTCGCGCCATCCATCGTATCATGGTAGGCCGGGAACGTGTAGTGGTTCGTCTTCACGAAATGCGCGACGGTCGCGGGCGGTTCCAGACTGATCGCCAGCACGGCCAGGCCCTTACCACCATAACGGGCCGACAGCGCCTGCGTCTCCGGCAGGCCCCGGCGGCACGGCGGACACCAGGTCGCCCAGAAGTCGAGCAGCACCACCCGCCCGCGCAGCGACGACAGGCGCACCATCTGCCCGCCGCCGAGCGCAGCAACGGAAAAATCCGGCGCGAGCTGACCGATCTTGACCGGCGGCTGCGGGGCATCGGCGCCCGCCATGTCCGTCGCCGTCATCCCCGTCGGAACGGTCACGTCGAAGACGTTCGCCGACACGTCCTGATCTGTGACCAGGTGGGAGTACGTCTCCGTCGTCACGGCGCCGGTCGGCGCGGGCGTCCGCTTCATCTGTCGCATCATCGCCAGCAGCGGCGCGCTGTCATAGCGGATACGCCGCACCAGCAGATCACGACGGCTGATCGCAACCTGGGCGTGTCCATACAGCCCTGTGCCATAGAAGCGCACCGTCCGGCACGGCTCACCGCCCACGACGACATCCGGCCCGAAAGAGACCGGCTCTTTGGCCGTCTGGGCCAGCGACTTCAGACCGGAAGGCCCGCCGAAGAACTTGTACAGCAGCGTCCCGCAGAACATCGGGTGCTGCATCTGCATCGTCGCCACGGCGGCGATCGTGCCGGGCGCGGGGTACGTCTGCGCCGGCAGGCTCGCCATGCTCGTGTACTCGGCGACGTGGACGCCGTCGCTGACGGAGGTCTGCACAAACCCGGTCCGGCTCGACACGACTTTGAACTTGTTGGGGGCGGCATAAACGAACGTCCGCGTGTCCGTCTCCTGGCCCGCAGCTTTAGTGGACGTCATTCTCCCAATCGCTTCGCGCCACGCGCACTGCACCTGGAACGATTTCAGGGCCTGATAGCGGCTCATGCTCTGTTTCAGAAACTCCGTCGCCGTCATCGCGGGGGCGGGATCGGCCCCAGTGAGGCGAACAGTGAGACCCAGAAAGACGGCAATCAGCAGCAAAGAACGCTTCATGGTGGCTGTTCCTCACGCCGATTGTAGCAAGGGGATGGGGTTTTGTCAAGAATGAGTGTTGGAGCGGATGCCGGGAAGGAGCAGAGCCAAAGCGATGGTCCACATCACGATCCCTGTCGCTACGTCCAGCACCCGCCACGTCGCGGGCCGGGCGAACAGCGGCGACAACCGGCCCGCGCCGTAAGCCAGCGAGGAGAACCAGACGAACGAGGCCATCATCGCGCCCGAAGCAAAAGCGCCGCGCACCGGCCATGGGTACTGTGCGCCCAAGCCGCCGACCAGAACGACCGCGTCCAAAAGCGCGTGCGGGTTGAGCAGGCTGAAGCCGACCGCCGTCACGACGGTCGCCCGCAAAGTCGGAGCGGTGTCAACACCCTGCGCGTCTTGTGCCTCCAGCGCGGAAGGCCGAAAAGCGGCCCGGAAACTTCGCGCGCCGTAGAACAACAGGAACAGCGCCTCGCCCCAGCCAGCAGCTTTCGTCAGGCCGGGCGAACGGGAAATAAGCAGCCCGAAGCCGCCCACGCCAAGCGTGATCAGCCCAGCGTCGCACAGCGCACACGTCAGGGCGACGGCGAACACATGGCGGCGCAGCAATCCCTGACGCAGCACGAAAGCGTTCTGCGCGCCGATGGCGACGATCAGGCTCAGCCCCAGGCCGAAGCCCCGCGTCAGGGCTGTGGTAGCGGCTGCCGTCACAGGGATGCCACAACTCCCGGTGTTCCGGGTTGTAGATGAACGTCCCGGAATTCGAGCCACTGGTATGGACGTTCCTGCAGTTCAAACATCTCAATCTGCGCGAGTGGTAAGTCGAAGTGCAAACCGGTCGTCAGTGACTGCCCATTGGCGACGGCAAAGTCGAAGTGTGGCTTATAGATTTTGCCAGCCCGATCGATGGCAACAACTTGGTACTCCGTGTGTGCTTCCGGGAAATCGATCTGAGTCAACATCGTGACGTTGGTGTGGTTCACAGGCTGCTTTGCATCCCACCCGACGCTGAAACCGGCGACACCGGATGATAAGGCGAAGGGTCTCGGGTCTTCCAACTTCAGTTCTTTGACCGTTTCCCAGTCGCCGGAGGCGACTCCGACACAGATAGTTGCTCGACGCGTGGCCCAGGGGAATGCGGCGGCTATAGGATAAAGGTCTTCTCTTTTCAGGCCATGTTTATAGAGGTAGCCGCCCAAGCCGATGACTGTTTCGTGCGTCCCCTTTACCTCCCATTCCAGACTGACACTACGGTGAGCAGGATTGTCAAGGCGGAATACAAAGTCGCGCAGTTGGGCCGACCGAAAATCACCCGTGAAGTAGACGCCGCGCTTGGCGGCAGGCAGAGGATCGAAAGGCGGCTCAGACAGCGGCGCTCCGTCGGGCTTCCACCAAGCCCAAGTCCGCGCTTTCGTCGGGTCCACAGTCACCCCGACCAGCGTCAGAACTGTTCCATCCGCCAGCGTCGCCATTCCGTTAGGCGCGGGCGGAAGCGCAGCCCCTGGGCTGCCGACAATCGGTGGCGGCTCCGCTCGGGCAGGAAGCGACAACGAAGAATCAACGAAGATAAAGGCGACCAGGAGAGTCACTAGCGAATGATGACAAGAACCTGGCACGATTATATGACCTCCACGACTTGACCGTCATACGCGAGTTCGACGCCCGGCGGCAGCTCGGCGTTGGTGCGCGCGTGGTCGTAGTCGTGCGACAGGTGGGTGAACAGAGTCCGCTTCGGCTGCAACTGCGCGACGACCTCCAGCGAAGCGTCCAGGTGGAAGTGCGTCTCGTGCGGCTCACGGCGCACGGCGTCCAGCATCAGCAGATCCAGATTTTCCAGGTGCGGCCACGTCTCCGGCGGGATGCGGCTGACATCGGTGACATACGCGAAGCGCGGGCCGAACTTAAACGCCAGGATCGGCAGCGACCCGTGGAAGACGCGCAGCGGCAGCACCATCGTGCCGTGCAGGGTCAGCGCCTGCCCCGGCGCGATCGCGCGCAGATCGACCTGCGGCTTCCCGCCGCCCGCCTGCGTCTGTTGGAAGATGTAGCGGTAGATGCGCCGCACGTCGTCAAGGACGTTCGGCTCCGCATAGACGGGCATCGCCGCTCCCGAGCGGTAGTTGAACGAGCGGACGTCGTCCAGGCCGAAGATGTGGTCCGCGTGGGAATGGGTGTAGAAGATCGCGTCCATCCGGGACACATCGTTGTCGATCAGCGCCAGCCGCATCTCCGGCGGCGTGTCCACCAGCAGGCCGGCCCCGCCGTCGGTCGTGACAAGTATCGCAGGCCGGTACCGCTTGTTCCGGGGGTCAGGCGACGTGCAGACGGCGCAGCGACAGCCGATCATAGGGACGCCGTGCGACGTGCCGCTGCCGAGGACAGTGATCTTCATGCCCGCCATTGTACCTCACCCCCGCGCGGCGGCAGGTATAATGGTCACATGGACATTCGACGGCTGCTCACCTACAGCGACAACTGCCGACGCCTGCTGCAGGACACGATCGCCGCCCACCCCGAGGCGTTCGACGCGCCCATCGACACCATCGGCGAGTACAAAAGCGTTCATGCGCTCATCGCCCACTGCATCGGGGCGGAACAGCGCTGGACCGAGCAGCGCATCCACGGGCAGCTCGGGTCGGCCCGCTATGAAGACCGTGCCGCCGAGACGCTCACCGGGCTGTTCGCCGACTGGGGACACGTCCGGGCCAAGACCCGTGCCGTCATTGATGCCGACCGGGACGCCGCCAACGTCCCGCGGCTGCACCACGACGTCGCTCTTACGGAGACCCGAGGGGGCCGTGCCGATGTGCTCACCGTCGAGGAATGTTTGTTCCACGTCTTCAACCACCAGACGTTCCATCTCGGCCAGATCTCCATGGCCTTGCAGCAGCAGGACATCGACCCGCCCGATCTCGACTACGTCGATCTGCACCGTGACCCCGAACAAGACTGAGGGCCGAGGCTCCGCGCCGCGGCCCTTTGTTCGCTGCGCCGGCAATCAGCCCCAGGGCGGTCAGTTGACC
>CAXUCQ010000067.1:0-6696 GCA_964249295.1 uncultured Armatimonadales bacterium
CGTCGGCAAAGCGGCCCAGATCTACTACAGCACCGGCCACACGCTCTCCGGCCCGCGCCTGCAGCAGTTGGGGCGGGATGCCGCCCGCGACTCCCGCGCGCGCCTCCGCGAGTGGCAGCGCCGCCGCAAGGCCGGACGCTCCGGCCCTGACGACGCGGGCGCGGCGGAGCCGCCGGGGACGGACGAGCAAGGCCCCGCGCCGATTGACAATGCCCCGAAAATCCGGGTATAATATCGCCCAATTCCGGGCAATGTTTGCAGCGCGGGACTCGTATACACCTGTTGTCAGCACCGACCGCCGCCTTCTGGGGCATGTTGGCCGGTGCTGTTGTGTTCTGTTCCCGGTCCGAAAAAACGTCCGGGAAGATGAGTGTCGAGACGGCATCCCTCCAGACCAAGGAGATCCACTGTTTTGGGCGACAACGAAGAGATCGTACTGACCGCCGCCGGCTACAAAGAGCTGGCCGATGAGCTGGAAAACCTGCGCACCACGGAGCGCCGTGACGTCGCGGACCGCATCCGGGATGCGATCACCTACGGCGAGCTGACGGAGAACTCCGAATACGAGGACGCCAAAAACGCGCAGGCGTTTTTGGAGGGGCGCATCGAGGACCTGAAGCACATCATGCAGATCGCCCGCCCGCTCGACGCCGCCGAGGTCCCCACGGACCACGTCGGCCTCGGGTCCGTCGTCACCGTCACGGACGACTACGACGAGGACTGGGAGTTCACGATGGTCTCACCCGTCGAGGCGAACCCCAACCGCGACAAGATCAGCGACGAGTCGCCCGTCGGCGAGGCGCTGTTTGGAAAAAGGGTCGGCGACGTCGTCAGCGTCAACACGCCGGGCGGCAGGACCAAGTACGAGATCAAAGCGATCCGCAAGTAACGATTCGCTTGTCGCGGAACTCTGTAGGGGCGAGGTCCCCTCGCCCTGTTTCTCTCACCTTGACGGCAGGGAGGGCAGGGCGAGGGGACCCCGCCCCTTCGCTTTTGCGGTATACTCTCCCTACGTCCCATCAGCGAGGAGCCACCCGTTTGTCCGCCGAAACACCGCCCGAAAACACCGCCCCCGAAAACACCACCCTCGAAGCCGCGCAGCCCGAGGGCATCGACCCGAACCGGCTGGAAAAGCTGAACGCCCTGCGGGCCGAGGGCCGCGACCCGTTCGCCGTGGAGCGCTTCGAGGTCACGCGCCACGCCGCCGCCATCCTCCAGGACTTCGACCATCTCGAAAACCAGACCGTCTCCGTCGCGGGGCGCATCACCATGATCAATCTCATGGGCAAAGCCGCCTTCGTGAAGATCATGGACGTGTCCGGCGTCATCCAGTTGTATGTCCGCCGGGACGAGATCGGCGAGGCGCTGTTCGACGACGTCAAGCACCGGCTGGACCTCAGCGACATCATCGGCGCGACGGGATTCGTTTTCAAGACGAAGACCGGCGAAATCTCGGTCCACGTGCGCGAGTTCACGCTGCTGTCCAAGGCCCTCCGCCCGATGCCGTTCGGCAAGACCTACGAGACCGAAGACGGCGAGGAGAAGCAGGCGGGCAACCTGCGCGATCTGGAGCGCCGCTATCGGCAGCGCTACGTCGATCTCAACGTCAACCGCCAGGCGCGCGGAACGCTCGTCAATCGCATCAAAGTCGTCCGCGCCCTGCGCGAGTTTCTGGATGGCCGACAGTATCTGGAAGTCGAGACGCCCGTGCTGCAGTCCGTCGCGGGCGGCGCGGCGGCCCGCCCCTTCCTGACGCACCACAACGCGCTCGACACCGAGCTGCACCTGCGCATCTCACTCGAACTGTACCTCAAGCGCCTGATCGTCGGCGGCTTCGACCGCGTCTACGAGATCGGGCGCGTCTTCCGCAACGAGGGCATCTCGACCCGCCACAACCCCGAGTTCACGCTGCTGGAGTTGTACCAGGCGTATGCGAATTTAGAAGACATGATGGCGCTGGTCGAGGGGATGTTCCGCCACGCCTGCCGCGCCCTGCACGGTCAGGAGCACTTCACCTACGGCGGCCACCCGATCAGCCTGGTCGCGCCCTTCGAGCGCCTTCCGATTTTGGAGGGCATCCGCCGCCACGCAGGCGTGGCTCCCGCAGAACTCACGACTCTCGAATCCGCCCATGCCGTGCTGCGCCGCCTGGGCCTGCCCACGGACGACGAGCCGACCGTCGGCGGCGTCATCGAGAAGCTGCACGAGCGCTTCACGCAGCCGCATCTCATTCAGCCGACCTTTATCACCGAGTTCCCGACCGAGACCTCGCCGCTCGCCAAGAGGGAACCTGGCAACCCGAATCTGACCCGCCGCTTCGAGGTCTACATGGCCGCCGCCGAACTGGGCAACGCCTTCTCCGAGATCAACGACCCGCTCGACCAGCGCGAGCGTTTCGCGCAGCAGGGCGCGCTCCGGTCGGGCGGCGACGCCGAGGCGCACCCGATGGACGAGGACTTCCTGCGCGCCTTGGAGTACGGGATGCCGCCGACAGGCGGCTACGGCGGCGGCGTGGACCGCCTGGCGATCATCCTGTCCGACGCGCCCTCCATCCGCGACGTGATTCTGTTCCCCCTGCTCAAGCCGGAGAAATCCCCCGCTTAGCTCTGGAAGTCGTTTTACAAACCGCGACAGCCTTTGAAAGAATATGCCATAATTCTTTCAAAGACTTGTTCCATGAAACCCGAAGACTTCCATGCGCCGCAAGCGGGAAGGGTGCTGCGGATGCCGACGGGCTATGCGGCATTCGTACCCGCGCCCATGCCGCCGAGTCTGACGTATGACGCAGATCTGGTGCTTCTGCTGTCTCGTGCCGATGCCGCTCTCAGCGAACTGTCGGGCGTTGGCCGGACACTGCCGAACCCGCGTCTGCTGACCGCGCCCTCGGTCCGGCGGGAGGCCGTGCTTTCATCCCGCATCGAGGGAACGCGGACGAGTTTCTCCGACCTGTTACAAGATGAGGGCGCGGAGGCAGGGGCGAGGCACGGCGATGCCGATCTCCAGGAGGTCAGGAACTATGTCTCCGCCCTGGAGTACGGAATCACCCGATTGGAGAGCCTGCCGCTCTCGCTGCGACTGGTCCGTGAACTCCACCAGCACCTGCTGGAGGGTGTCCGTGGGAACCAGGCCACACCGGGGGAGTTCCGACGCTCGCAGAGCTGGATCGGCGCTCCCGGCGGCACACCGATGACGGCCACCTATGTCCCGCCGCCGCCGGAACAGATGCAGCAGGCTTTGGCCGATTGGGAACTGTTCCTGCACGAGCGCGACCGTTTCCCGGATCTGATCCAGTGCGCCTTGATGCACGAGCAGTTCGAGGCGGTTCGCCCTTTTCTGGATGGGAACGGCCGGGTGGGTCGTCTGCTCATCATCCTCTTCCTGATCGAACGTGGTCGTCTGGACCAGCCGCTGCTCACCCTGTCGGACTACATCGAGGCGCATCGCTACGACTACTACGATGCACTCCTGCGGGTGCGTACTCACGGCGACTGGGCCGGGTGGTTGCGCTTCTTCTTGACGGGGGTCGCGCAGACGGCGGCGCGGGCCGTTTCGCAGGCGCATCAACTCCTCGTCCTGCGCGAGAACTACCGGACGCACCTGCTGAAGAAGCCGAAAGCGCTCCTCCTGCTGGACGCCTTGTTCACCAATCCGTATCTGACCGTCGCAAAGGCGGAACAGATACTGCACAGTTCCAACCCGACGGCTCGCCAAGCCGTCTTGCTTCTGCAAAAGCACGGTCTGTTGGAAGAAACGACGGGACGTGCCTGGGGCCGCCTCTACCTGGCGCGGCCCATCATGGATGTTCTCGAACAGCGTTAGGTGAACATGAGCGAAGCGCATCAGTGGCGCCGCGACGGCTTCACGATCTCGACCGACAAGCGCCGCCTCGATCTTGATGCCATCCACGGGTTCCTGCGCGAGTCCTACTGGGCGAAAGGCGTCCCGCGAGACGTCGTCGCTCGGAGCATCGAGAACACGGCGCTGTGCTTCGGCATTTATCAAGATGGTGCGAACGGAGCGATTGCCGCCCAGGTCGGCTTCGCTCGGGTCATCACGGACCGGGCGACGTTCGCCTACCTGGCCGACGTCTTCGTGCTGCCGCAATTCCGCGGGCGCGGACTGTCCAAGTGGCTGATGCGGGTGGTCATCGCACACCCCGATCTTCAAGGCCTGCGGCGGTTTCTGCTGGCGACGGCGGACGCGCACGGGCTGTACGCGCAGTCCGGCTTTTCGCCGTTGGCGCGGCCCGAGCGGTGGATGGAGATTTCGCCCGGCCCGGCGGTCTATGCCCAACTGCCGGCTACAGAAGACTCAGGATAACGTCGGCGGCCCGGTCCGCGCCGTCGGCGGGGACAAGGGCCAGGGCGTGGGAGCGCAGGCTGTCCGCCGTCTCAGTGTCACCTAACCGCGCAACTTCCCGGCGCAGGGCGTCCGAGTCCAAGTCACTGGTCAGGGCCGCCCCGGCGTCCACGGCCTTGCGGACTCGCGCGAACTGGTCGTCGAGCTGGCGGGGGAACGGCAGCAGAACAGACGGGAGGCCGTGGTGCAGTGTCTCGGTAACGCTATTGTATCCGGCGGCGGACACGGCGCCGTCAAAGGCCGTGAAGCACTCCGCCATCGGATAATGGGAGACCCACCGGGCGTTCGGCGGCAGGGCAGGGCGGTTGCGCCGGTCCAGCGGCGCGTCGGCCACGGCCAATGTCCCCGGCCAGTCGCCCAGCGCAGCGAACGCGACAGACAGCGCCCGGTGCAGCTCCTCGTCCCCACCGCCGCCGAAGGTGACGTACAGCACCGGCCCGTCGGCGGGCAGGCCCAGACGCGCCCGCGCCTCCGCGCGCGGCAGGGCTTCGTCCCGGCGGCGGATGACGATGTCGCCGGTCCAGACGCCCGGCGTCTGCGGCGGCAGCGGCATCTCCTCGCTGCCCGCGACGTGGGGGATCAGGGCCAGGTCGTACAATCCCAGCGTGTTCTGGAAGAACGGGTCCAGCGCCTTCTCGCGCTGCTGGACCCGGTACACGAAGACGCGCCGCATCTCCCACCGCAGCAGCGGCAGGACCTCGTGCAGCGCGCCGGCGGGGAACGTGTCCACGATCAGTGCCGCCGGGTTGAACGCCGCGACCGCGTTCCACGTCACCGTCTGGACCAGTTTCGCATACGTCTGCGGCCGCAGCCGCGTGGCGGCCGCGATCGTTTTCGAGGGAACTTTTAGCGCCGCGAATCCTTCCCTATAGATAACGTCGTCGGCCTCGGAGGCCGTGACGAACAGTATCTGCGCGTCGGGACACAAGCGCCGTGCCGCCCGCGCGACCGCCAGCAGGCGTGTCACGTGTCCCAGGCCGAGGCCGTCCACGGCGTAAAAAAGGAGGCGCGGGTTCGGGACGAGCATTGTCGGCAGTTCCCGAACGGCCCGGAGTTTTCCTGCTTCGGCAGTCGGGGCTTCCATAGCCTTGTGTGATCGGATCTCCGGACTCTGAGAAATTGCAGGAAAAGGCGCAGCCGCTGTTGAACTCTGAGGCGTCGCGCCGGGCCGAGCCATTGACGGCGCGGGGCCGCGCCGTCTCTGTGAAAGGCCTGCTGTCTTGGACCGACCGATGAACGAACCGAAAGACCGTGCGGCGGCAGTGACGCCCTTTCTAGAAGACGGGCGCCGCCCTCTCGATGTCAGGCACTACGCGGCTTACGCCCTCGTAACGTCTCTTCTGCTGATCCTCTGCACCTGGGCCTTGATCTCTCTCCGAGCCGTGACCGGCGATCAGCGCCCCTACACCATTTTGTACCTGATTCCGGTCGCCATCGGCGCGGCGCTGATGGGCGCGCGCGGCGGAGCGGCCTCCGCGCTGCTGGCCCTGATCCTCGCCCGCGTGTACCTGTTCAACGACGCGAAGCATGGCCCGGAGCTGTTCCTGACGTTCCCGCGCACCAACGAGGCCATCGAGTTCGCGGCCCTGTTCTTCGGCACCATCGCCATTGCCCTGGTGACGGGCCGGCTGCGCTCGGCTCTGGGCCTGGTGCGTCGTTCGGGCGAGCGGATCACGCAGGCGAACAGGGAACTTGAGAAGGCCAACCACAGACTCGCCGAGACCAACACCCAGCTCGAAAACGCCAATACCCGGCTGCGCGAGAGCGAGGAACAGCGCCGCGTCTTCCACCGAGACGTGCTGATGGCCGTCACCGGCGGCAAACTGCGGCTGGTCGAGCCGGACGAGATGCCGCCCCAGGACCTGGCCTCGGGGACGCCGACCCTGACACTGCCGCTTGCACAGGCGGCGGATGCCTCCCGCCTCCGCCGGACGCTGCAGAAGATCGCCGAGGACTGCGGCATGGGTGTCGAGCGGGTCTACGACCTGTGTACCGGCACGACGGAGGCCGCCACCAACGCCATCAAGCACGGGGCGGGCGGCCAGGCCCGCGTCTGGGCGGACCCCCAGGCCGTGGCCGTCGAGATCACGGACAGGGGCGGCGGCATCGCGCCCACCCACCTCGCGCGTGCGACGCTGCAGCAGGGCTATTCCACCCGCGTCTCGCTGGGCATGGGCTTCCACCTGATGCTCCAGACCTCGGACGTTCTGGCCCTGTCCACCACGCCCCAAGGGACATCCATCCTTCTGCGTGTCTCCACCGGCCCGCGCGTCGGCGAGGAAGAGTCGCTGCTGGCCCGCTACGTCGGGCTGTAACGATGCACCGGCAGCGTCAGAA
>CAXUCQ010000067.1:6842-11003 GCA_964249295.1 uncultured Armatimonadales bacterium
GTCTTGTAGTGCAGGCCTTTCTCGGCGATCACCGTCGTCCCCACCGAGTCGCGGCGCATAAACTCCAGCCGGTCCGCCAGTCTTCGCACCAGGTCCAGCCCGAACCCGCCAATCCGCTCTCCGCCGTCCATGTCGGGCCGCGCCGTCCCCACGGCGCGCACGTCCTTGAACGAGAAGCCGATGCCTTTGTCCTCGACCGTCACCACGACCTTGTCGGCGAAATACTCCAGCGCCACCCGGAAATGTCCGTCCGTCGTCTGCGCGTGGCGGATCACGTTCGTGCAGAGTTCCCCCAGCACGAATTCGATGTCGTCGATGTCGTCCGTGACCACGCCCAGGTCATCCAGCAGCAGACGCCCCACGCGCCGCGCGATGCGGAGGTAGGACCCGTCGCCGGGCAGATCCAGCGAAACGTTCAGAATCATCGTGTGCCTCCCTGCACCGGCCCGGCGGCTCCGGCCCCAACGAGCAAGCACGAGTTTATTCCCACTTCCCCTGTGTTCTCAACCCGTCCCCGACGCCCCGGCTGCCGGCCTAGCCTCGGTCCTGAAGAACCAGTCACCCGAGCAGGGCCGCCGCCGCGCCGACTACGCGATGACCGCTCTGCGTCTGCACGAAAACCACGGCCTGGAGGTGCGCCCGGTTCCAGCCCGCCCCCAGCGGGACCGTCGGCTGGGCGGTGAAGACGCCCCCGGCTGGGACGACGCCCAAAAGGCTCATCCGGCGGACGACCGCGCTGTGGCGCAGGGTGCGCCCGTCGTTCTCGCCGCCCCCTACCTGACTCTGCAGGCCGCTCTCCGTCACCGCCAGATAAACGCGCGCCGTGTCCGCCTGTGCGCTCGCGGGCAGTCGGTCGACGCGGATCTGCAGCGGGACGCCGTTGTCCGACGCGCCGCCCGCCGAAATCTGCACGTCGGCCTTGGGCGCGCGGGCGGCGCGGGCGATCTCCTGCACGGCCCGGTCGCGGTCGCTGCCGACGAACTCCGCCCGCCCGTCCACGATCATCTGCGGTGTGTAGACGGTGCTGTTGTGGAAGTCCGCCGCGTAGTCGTTCTGCCGGACGCTGAACGCACGGCTGGAAAAGCGGTCCGTCCAACCGCCGCTGTTCCAATAATCCACGTGCTGCCCGAGGGCGATGATTTCGGCCCCCGGCACGGGCTGCGTCCGCGCCAGATCGGACAGGACGGCGTCGGCGGGCGGGCAACTGGAGCAGCCTTCCGACGTGAACAGCTCCACCAGCACCGGCGTCCGGCCGCCGTTCGAGGCCGCGATCGTCGGCGACCGACGTCCTCCCATGACCAGAACAAGCGCCAGCAGGAGCGCGACGGCGCTCCCGGCGATCAACAAGCGTTTCATGTGCTGCGTTCTCTCCACTCTTTGTACTTCTGAGGGGAGATACAAACCGTCCACCCCCGGAGTTCCACCATCAAACACTGCCAGATCGTCTAATGCTTCCGCTGACGATAGAAGTCTGCGTTGATCTGGATGAAACGTCGCCATTGCTCCGGCACCTCATCGTGGAGGAATATGGCATCGACGGGGCATTCCGGTTCACAAAGGCCGCAGTCGATGCAGTGGTCAGGGTCGATGAAAAGCTGGTTATAGGCAACGCCGTTCTGTTCCATCACTCCTTCCTGGATGCAGTCACACGGGCAGACCGCCACGCACGACCGATCTTTGCAGCCGATGCACGGCTCCGCGATCACATAAGCCATTGTTTGTCCTCCTCTGTCGCTTCGTTGAAAAGATACCGTGCATCGATGAGGGCCGGCAATGACTTTAGTCACGGCAACGGGACGGAGATATGTGGATAATAAAAACATGAATCGTCGAGAGGCATTGCGCCGGGTGCTGTTTCTGAAGTCATCGCCGGAGACGACGTTGTTGGAGATCGCGCAAGCGGGCGAGGAACGGGAACTGGCAAAAGGGGAGATGCTGTTCGCCGAGAACGAGCGCTGCTTAGGACTGCTGGTGGTACTCTGTGGCGCGGTGAAGATCTACAAACTGGACAGTTGGGGCCGTGAACTGACGCTCGGGTTGGAGGCGCCCGGCGGCAGTGTCATTGAACTGCCGCTCTTCGACGGCGGCAACTACCCGGCGAGTGCCGAGGCGGTTGAGGCAAATACGACCGTCCTCGTGGTGCCACGGGATCGATTTCAGGTCATCATGGCGGCCCATCCCGAGATACGGGAACAGGCTTTGCGGACACTGGCGATACGTATGCGTAAGCTGATGCAGATGCTGGAGGCCCATACGCTGCACAGCGTCCGGGCGCGTCTTGCGGCCTACCTCGCGGCCATCTCGCAAGAGCGAGTGGAGTTCTCGCTGGAAGAAACGAATGAGGCAATCGCGAGTCACATCGGCACCGTGCGCGAAGTGGTCTCACGGACCCTCCGCAGCTTCAAAGATGGCGGCCTTATCGACCTGCATGGTCGTACCGTCATCATCAAAGACCCGGCATCCCTGCGACGCATCGCCACCAGTACCGAGGCCTAGTCGGGGACCTGCACGACCGCATTTTCCTCCGCCTTCTCGCCCCGCGCGACGCGCCTCGTCGCCGGCGCCTCGGGCGGCGGGGCCTGGTGCGTCATCCGGGCGAGTTCTTCCCCGACCCGGCGCGTGATGGCTTCGATGGCCTGGCCGTGCTTCAAGTCCGCAAACTGCCGGGGGTGGATCGGGGGGCCGAACGTGACGATGATCGGGTGTCTGGAGAAGCGCGGGACGAACGCGCCGTAGGGAAGGACTTCGTTGGTGTGTTCCAGACCGACGGGGATGATCGGGACGCCCGCCCGCAGGGCCAGCAGGGCCGCGCCGGGCTGGATGCGCTGCAGCCTGCCGTCGCGGGCGCAGCGGCCTTCGGGGAAGATCAGGATTGGCTCGCCCCGCCGCAGGCAGGCCTCGGCGCGGCGCAGGGCCGCCCGGTCGGCGCTGTCGCGCTTGATCGGGAAGGCGTGGAAGTGGTGGAACAGGAAGCCCAGCACGGGGATCTCGAACAGTTCCTCCTTGCCGATGAACCAGGCGCGGCGCGGGATCGTCACGAAGATCGTCGCCGGGTCCATGTCCGAGACGTGGTTGGGGCAGTAGATCAGCCCGCCCGAGCGCGGCACGTTGCGCTCGCCCGATGAGCGCAGGCGACCCAGCACGCGCAGCATCAGGCGCGTGGCGGGGAGAAGAAAAACGTAACTGAGGAAGTAGAACATGGCTAGGCCTCGATCTCCATCGGCTGCGGCGGCGGCCAGTCGCCGCCCAGGGCGGCGGGCGCGGCGGCGGAAAGCGTCCGGCGTTCGCGGACGAACTTGACGAGGATGGTGCCGATCAGCGTGTACAGCAGCGTCGCGAACATGGCCCCGCGGTAGCCCGCGCCCATGCCGAGCGAACGGTTCAATCTGTCGGCGGCGACGCCGAACGACGGCGCGAGCACCTGCGGCAGCATCGTCGACAGGCTCCAGATCGCCATGAACTTGGCCCCGCCGCCCGCCGGCAGCAGCCCCGTCGCGAACGCCCAGTCCACGGCCCGGAACATCCCGTAGCCGACGCCGAACAGAAACGCCATCCCCGTCGCGAACCCGATGGACGGCGACAGGGCGAACGCCAGCCCCGCGAGCATCGAAAAGCCGCTGGAAGCGTAGATGACCGTCTTTTTGCTCATCCGGTCGGCCAGGAACCCGGCGGGCAGCGTGCCGATCAAGGCTCCGCCGATGGCCGTTTCCAGCAGCCTCGTCAGCGGCTTCTGGTATCCCGCGCCCATGTGCAGCGAGTAGTGGACGTAATATGCTAGGAAGCCGAACGCCGTGTAGAAGCCCAGGTTGAAGACCGCGCGGGACAGCAGCAGCTTGTAAAAGTCCGGGTTCTCGGCGACGCGGAAGTGGTACGTCTCGCCCAGCGTCCGCCCCAGGCCCGGTGCGTCCGTCTTTGCCGCCGGGGCGTCCGGGACGAGCAGCACCGTGAGGAGCATGAACAGCAGCAGCGCGCCCGCGACGACCCACATGAACGTCTGCACCGCATGGGCCTGTTTCAGCGCCGTCGCGGCGTGTCCGAGCAGCAGCCCCGCCACAATCGGCCCGCCCGCGTCCCCGAGCAGGGACATGACGCCCATGAACCCCGACGCCGCGCCCTGCTTCTCGGGCGGCACCTGGTCGGGGATGAGCGCCTGATACGGCC
>CAXUCQ010000068.1:0-11002 GCA_964249295.1 uncultured Armatimonadales bacterium
GTCCGCGTCGGACAGAAGCCGAGTCGCCTCGGCCACGATGCGCGGCATGTCCGTGCCGACCAGCAGGGCCGTCCCCGCCGCGACGCCCTCGGGCCGCTCCGTCGTTGCGCGCAGGACCAGCACGGGCTTGCCCAGGCTGGGCGCTTCCTCCTGGACGCCGCCCGAGTCGGTCAGGACGAGGGCTGCTTTCTGGAGCAGTTTGATGAACGGCGCGTAGTCCGGCGGCTCGATCAGCCGCACGTTCGGCTCGGACCCGAGCAGCGGGACCAATGTTTCGCGGACGATGGGGTTGCGGTGCAGGGCGACGACGGCCAGGGTGTCCGGGTTCGTTTTGACAATTTCGCGCACGGCTTCGCCGATCCGTGCCATCGGCACGCCCCAGTTCTCGCGCCGGTGCGCGGTGACCAGAACGACGCGCCGCCCGTCGCCCATGATGTCGCGCAGGGCGGGGTCGGACGGGGCGTAGTCCATTCCGGCCACTTGCAGCAGGGCATCAATGACCGTGTTGCCGGTCTGCACGATCACGTCGTCCCCCACCCCGTCGCGGCGCAGGTTGGCGGCGGCTTCGGGCGTGGGCGGGAAGTGCAGGGTCGCCAACCGAGTCGTCAGCAGCCGGTTCATCTCTTCGGGGAATGGGTTGAACGGGTTGCCCGTCCGCAGGCCCGCCTCGACATGGCCGAAATTGGCCTTGTGATAGAATGCACCTAGGGCGGCGGCGAACGTGGTCGTCGTGTCGCCCTGGGCCAGCACCCAGTCGGGCTTCTGGACGGCCAGGATCGGGTCCAGCCCCTCCAGGGAGCGCGACGTGACCTGGGCCAGTGTCTGCCCGTGCGCCATGATGTTCAGGTCGAAGTCGGGGACGATGTCGAAGACAGACAAAACCTGATCGAGCATCTCCCGGTGCTGCCCCGTCACGGCCACTTTGACGGCGAACGCGGGGCGGCGTTTCAGTTCCCGCACGACCGGGGCCATCTTGATCGCGTCGGGCCGGGTGCCGAAGACGCACAGCACTTTCTGAATGGACACGGTTACTTGTTCCACCGGATTGTATGGAGCATCTGTGTGAAGGCTTCCTCGTAGGAGGCCGGCGAAGGCTCAGGACCTGTGCAGGTGAACCAGTAGGAACGGTGTCCCCTCTCAAAACAAAACTGCCTTATCCGCTGCCAATGTGTCCCTTGCTGATACACCCCAAGCACGTTCAGCACCGGCAGACCATGCAGTGTCGATGTTTCGCAGGAGAGCAGTTTGAACCGATTGAACATATGTGGATAGTCTGGCCTGATTTGCCGCTGAGTGTGTTGCAGCGTTTCTCCCGGTTTCGCGAACGTGACCACCACATTAAGGTTGGGCTTGAAGCGTCCGTAGGCCAGTCCTAAAACAACGACATCGGCACCCGGAAACCCGTTCCTCACCAGCCGCCAGCCTGCGGCGGGCGTCAAGGAATAGCCATTGGGGCTGACGAAGGGCGCGGCGGATACCATCGTGATCGCCAACAATGTCATAGCGAAGCAAAGAGAAAACGACTTTATGGAGCGTTTCATACTCATCGCCCCGAAACCCGGAACAGCAGGAACGCCAGGGCGCACAATCCCGCCGTCAGGCCGTAGATCGCCCACACGGCCTTGCGCTGCGAGCCATAGCGCTTGAGCAGAACGTGGTGGATGTGCGAGGTCTTGTCCGGCAGGTACGCCGGGGTATGGTTGAGCGCCCGCTGGGCCACGACCCGGATGCCGTCGAAGATCGGGACGCCTAATACCAGCACCGGCAGGGCGACGGACAGCGTCGCGGGGATTTTCAGTGTGCCGATGATGGCGATGGCCGCCAGCACGAAGCCTAGGAACTGCGCCCCGACGGTCCCCATGATGATCGTGCTCGGGTGCCGGTTGTAGCGCAGAAACCCCAGGCACGCGCCGACCAGGGCCGACGCGATGATCGTCACTTCGTACTGCCCGACCTGCGCGGACATCAGCGCCAGGGTCGTCGCGCAGATGGCGCAGACACCCGCCGCCAGCCCGTCCAGCCCGTCCAAGAAATCCACGGTCTTGGCGACGCCGAAGACCCACAGGATGGTCGCAAAACTCGAAAACCAGCCGGGGAACGCCAGCCACGTCGCCGGGTCATAGCCGTGCCGGGGCGCGTGGGGTGACGGGTGGGCGAACGGGTCCGTGATGCCCTCGATGCGGACGCCGAAGCCCACCAACACGACGCCCGCCCCGATCAGCGCCAGCGACTGCCACAGCGCCGACATCTCGAACTTGTCGTCCAATGTCCCGACAATCGCCACGAGCAGCCCGGCGAGCAGGACCCCGGCGAACTGCCTCAGCGCGTGCGGGCCGAGCGGCGCATCGAGATGATGGTTGGCGTTGCGGACCACGCACCAGGCGTACACCAAGGCCAGCGTCAGCAAAAACGACGCCACCATGCCCAGCCCGCCCCAGCGCGGCAGCGGCTCCTGATGCACATCCCGGTCGCGCGGCACGGCGACCGCCCCGTAGCGAAAGGCCAGTTTGCGAACCAGCGGCGTCAGCCCATACGCGAACAGCAGGGAGAGCGCGAAACTGACCCAGAACATGGTTTTCATAACGTGCTAACGTCTTGCGTCGGAGGGGCTGCCTTGCCGCCAGTCGGCCTCCGTCACCCAGACCAAGCCGGGCGTCAGAGTGTGAGGCGTCCCACTGCCGATACCGCCGACTTCGAGGGGCGCGACCCAAACATCGCGCCCCTGTCCGCCGTGCCACCGTGAGTAGTACGCCGTATCACGAGAGTGGGTGTCACAGAAGCGGTGGCCGTCCGGTGACACAGAAAGCGAGGGGCCATAAGCCAGTGACCTCATCCGGCCCGTCTTCAGATCGACCGCCAGATACTCATACACGTCCCCAATTGTGCTGTTAAAGTTCGGCGCGGCGTAGATGAGCGTCCCCGAATGCCCTGGCACCGACCACAGGCTGCCTGGGTCGTCAAGCGCGTCCTCACCTCCGCCACCGACCGGATAATGGAGTTGGACACGCCTCAGTTCCCGGCCCTGAAGGTTCACAGAGCGCAGGAAAACCCGTCCGGCATCCCGGTGGTCCCACTCAAGCAGGGTTTGCTCATCCACCCAGAGCGGCAGTGTCCCCCCGCCGGGACCGCAAGACTGGGTTGTCCCCGCTCGGCGCACAAGCCGCCCCGTCCGCACGTCCCACAAGGCATGGTGGTTGCCGTAAGCCAGGTACGCGGTGCGACCGGTCGGCGACCAGGAAATGCTGACCGCGCCTGGGAAGCGTCTGACATAACCCTTTTTGATGTCGATAACCCAAACTGCATTCGAGTTTGGTTTGTCGGAGGGCGTATGGACTAGTGAGACCCAACGACCATCCGGCGACCAGTGACAGGGCTGCCACAGAAATGCTCCCTCGGCATCTTTGCCGAGATTGAAAACCTGCCTGACTTGCCCACTCACTGGATTCAGCAGGCAAAGGTCATCGGCCCGGCTGAAAAGAACTTCCCGCCCGTCCGGCGACCAGCGCGGGCTGCCGTCGTCGGCCCCGCCGAATGTGATCTGCGTCCGCCCCGTGCCGTCCGGGTTGATGCGGTACAGATGAAAGTGACTGGTCCCATGACTGCCGGGCGACAGATAGTACCGGGCCGCGTACACGATGTCCCCGTCGGCACACGCACATTCCGCCCCGGAAATAACGGCCAGCAGCAATGCCGACAGCATCACCAGTGGCAAGGTTTTCATACGGCTGACATTTCCCGCACTTCCAGTTGCGTGACATTCG
Source organism: uncultured Armatimonadales bacterium (assembly GCA_964249295.1). Lineage (GTDB taxonomy): Bacteria > Armatimonadota > Armatimonadia > Armatimonadales > Capsulimonadaceae > CAZZVX01. The sequence goes on from CAXUCQ010000068.1 coordinate 3,762, forward strand.
GGACCGACAGGCCTTCGTCACGCATTGTGCTGGAGTGTGATCTGAGCGCGGGCCGGAACTTCCCGATGGTTTCGTCACGGTTCGGCCCTGTCGCAACCACCACGCCGATGTCATCCGGCGTGTACGCGCACCAGCTGCCGGCGGCTCGCTCGACAATGACCGTCAACGGCATATCTGACACTGTTCTCAGGCGGCGACTGCCACACGGCGCGTTTGAGAGACCGGCTCAGGGATGGAGGCACCCATCTGGCGCAGTTCGTCGAAGTAAATCTCGATGCCTTCCCGGATAAGGCGCTCCGCTTCTTCAGGAGTATCGGCGACGACCCCGAGGCCCGGCAGATCAGGAGCGTAAGCGCCCCAGTTGCTCTCGCCCCTCTCCAGAACGACGACATACTCCCGGTTGTTTGTAGCACTCATTTCGGCAGACCCGCCTGTTTCAAGATGTTCTGGAGCGTCCCGACAGGGACATCGTCTGAGGGATGCCCCACCACCACAACGATTCCCTGTTTTACAGGATGATGATAGATGCGATGGTCGCCGCGCGTCCTCTGATAAACCCAGCCGTCCCGTTCTACCTTTTCAATCACGTCACGGACCTTCATGCCGAGCGCTCATCCGGGGAAGCGGTCACAGAGCGCCTTCACGTCGCGGCGGACGCCGTCGTAGACTTCGGCATTGCCGATGTTGGTCAGCGTGCGGGCGATGCAATCGGCGACGATGTCCATGTCCGGCTCGCGCAGGCCGCGTGTGGTGACGGCGGGGGCGCCCAGGCGCAGGCCGCCCGTGACCCAGGGCTTCTCGGTGTCATACGGGATGGCGTTCTTGTTGGTCGTGAGGTTGACCTTGTCCAGTTCGGTCTGCGCCGTGCGGCCCGTCAATCTTTGCGGGCGCAGATCGACCAGCATCAGATGGTTGTCCGTGCCGCCCGAGAACAGCGTGAAGCCGCGCCGCGTCAGGCCCTGGGCCAGCGCGGCGGCGTTCTTTTTGATCTGCGCCTGGTAGTCTTGGAACCCCGGCGACAGCGCTTCCTTCAACGCGACGGCCTTGGCGGCGATGACGTGCATCAGCGGGCCGCCCTGGGTGCCGGGGAAGACCGCCGAGTCGACGGCTTTGGCATACGGCTCGTCGCACATGATCAACCCGCCGCGCGGGCCGCGCAGAGTCTTGTGCGTGGTCGTCGTGACGATGTGGGCGTGGCCGACGGGGCTGGGGTGGAGGCCGGCGGCGACCAGGCCCGCGATGTGGGCGATGTCGGCCAGCAGCAGCGCGCCGACCTCGTCGGCGATCTGCCGCAGGCGCGGGAAGTCGATGACGCGCGGGTAGGCCGACGCGCCCGACGTGATCATCTTGGGCCGGACCTCGCGGGCGATGCGGGCGCACTCGTCGTAGTCGATGCGGCCCGTCCGGGCGTCGACGCCGTAGAACTGCGCGTTGTAGAACTTGCCCGAGAAGTTGACGGGGGAGCCGTGCGTCAGATGCCCGCCCTGGTCCAGACGCATCCCCAGGATGGTGTCTCCCGGCTGCAGGAACGCCGTAAAGACGGCGATGTTGGCCGAGGCGCCGGAGTGCGGCTGCACGTTCGCGTGCTGGACGCCGAACAAAGCTCTGGCCCGGTCGATGGCGAGCTGCTCGACGATGTCGACGTACTCGCAGCCGCCGTAGTAGCGCTTGCCGGGGTAGCCCTCGGCGTATTTGTTGGTCAGGACGGAGCCTTGCGCCTCGAGCACGGCGCGGGACACGACGTTCTCCGACGCGATCAATTCCAGCTTGTCGTGCTGTCGTCCTTCCTCTTTCTGGATGGCGGCGTAGACGTCGGGGTCGGTCTCGGACAGCGGGGCGTCGCGGCGGATCAGGTATTCGTTCTCGCCGCTCGGGTCGGCGTGGGTCAGTTCTTTTTCCAGCAGGGCCAAAGGGAGACTCCTTCATCGGACTTCATTGGACGGCGCATCGGTCACGCGGCATTATTCCGCGTAATGATACACTATTTGACGAGAACTTTCAAGGAGCAGGCCAGTGTGACGTCGGCACACGGGGGCAGATGAGCCATTTAGGAAGCGTCAGGATCGCCGTGTTCCAGTGCGCCTTCCAGTTCTTCGATGGTGGGCAGGGTGCCGCGCAGGGCGTCCGGGAGCAGGTCCTGGGTGCGGAACTCGGCGACGCCGAACGGCTTGTGCATGTCGCGCAGGGTGTACTCGACCGTAGTCTCGTTCTTGGAGCGGCACAGCAGCAGGCCGATGGTGGGCTGGTCGTCCGGGTGACGCAGCCGGTCGTCCACGGCGCTGAGATAGAAGTTCATCTGGCCCGCATCGCCGGGGATGAACTTGCCCATCTCCAGGTCCACGACGACGTAGCAGCGCAGGCGCAGGTGGTAGAACAGCAGGTCGATGTAGAAGTCGTCGCCGCCCACGTCGAGGTGGTACTGACTGCCCACGAAGGCGAAGCCCGCGCCCAGTTCCAACAGGAACTGGCGGACATGGGTGAGCAGGCCCTGTTCGAGATCGCGCTCGTGGGCGTCGTCGCCCAGCGTCAGGAAATCGAAGTTGTACGGGTCTTTGAGTTGCCGGGCCAGATCGGACTGCGGGGCGGGCAGCGTCCGCTCGAAGTTGGACAGCGCCTTGCCCTGCCGCTCGTACAGGCGGGTCTCGATCTGATGCACCAGGACGTTGCGGCTCCACCCGTTCTCCGTCGTCTGCCGGATGTACCACTCGCGCTGGATCGGGTCGGAAACCTTGTCCAAGATCGTGCAGTTGTGGAACCAGGGGATTTGTGCAGCAGCCTGCTGCACAAATGACTCGTCCGGCCAAGTTTCGGCGAAGGCGCGCATATACTTGAGGCTGCGCGGCGAGAAGCCTTTCATCTCCGGGAAGGCGGCGCGCAGGTCGCGGGACAGGCGCTCGACCACTTTGGCGCCCCACCCCTGCGCCTGCTGGCGGGCGAGGATGTCCCGGCCGATGCCCCAATACAGCAGGACCAGGTCACGGTTCACGGCCAGAGCAGCCTTGACCTGGGCCGTTCGGATGCGGGCCTTGAGGCCTTGCAGGAACTCGTCGTAGTCGGCGGGGACGGGCGTTTCGTCTGCGTTGGGCATGGCGCTGTTTTCTTTTGGTGTCAGCCCGCGCGGCGCAGGAGCAGCATGGCGACGTCGTCGCGCAGGCTGTCGCCGGTGAAGGCGCGGACGCGGCTGAAGACGGCTTCGACCGCGCCGGCAGCGTCGCCGTAGGCGCCGGCGACGTACTCCTGCAGGCCCTCGGTGCCGAGGAAGGCGTTCTGCGGGCTGCGCGCTTCGGACAGGCCGTCGGTGTGGAGCAGGACGGAGTCGCCGGGGGCGAAGCGGCGGGACGCGGTCTCGTAGTCGCCGCCCGCGATGCTGCCCAGCGGCAGGCCGCTCTCGCCGCCCAGCGGCAGCACGGACCCGGACGCGGCGTCGCGCCACAGGGGCGGCTCGTGGCCGGCGACCGAATACAGGAAGTCGCCGGCCTGGGTGTCCAGGACGCCGAAGAACAGGGTCACGAACCCCTCGAAGCCCGCCGACTCGCCGCACAGGACGCCGTTGACGTGGGCCAGCACCGAGCCGGGATTTCGGGGCGTCTCGTGGGCGAAGCCGCGCAGCATGTACTTGACCATGGCCGTCTGCACCGCCGCCTTCAGGCCCTTGCCGGACACGTCGGCCATGACCACGCCGACCAGGTTGCCGCCCAGCGGGAACAGGTCGTAGAAGTCGCCGCCCAGCGTTGACTCGTCCAGCGCGGACTGGTATTTATGGGCGAACTCGAACGCCCCGATCCGGGCGGGGACCGGCGGCAGCATGCTGGTCTGGAAGACCTCAGCGACGTGCTTGTCGCGCTCGGCGTCGATCTTCACCTGCGCCGCGAGCTGGGCGTTCTCCAGGCCGACCGACGCCTGCGCGGCCAGCGCCTGGGCGAAGGCGTCCCGGTCCGGCGAGGGCGGGCGCGGCGCGTCGTCGAGCAGGCACAGCAGGCCCAGCCCGCGCCGGTCGCGCGACCGCAGCACGCACAGGTAGCCGGGCGAGGCGGGGAACGACTCGGACGGGTCCAGGCCCAGCGCCATCCAGACGTTCGGGACGTAGCGGGCGGCGCCGTCCTCCACGCCCGCGACGAGGAGCAGGCGGGACGCGCTCAGGCGCAGCGGCGCGGCGGCGGCCCCCTCGGCTCCTTCGGACGGCACGGCGCCGTGGAAGGCCAGCGGGTGCAGGAGCGTCGGCGCCCCGCCGCCCGCGCCGTCGGACCCGTAGGCGTAGACGGCCACGCGGGCGCAGCCGACGATGCGGGCGGCGGCGTCGGCCAGGATCTGCATCAGGCGCCGGGCGTCCGACGAGGCGGCGACGGCCTCGCCCGTGTGGGCGACCAGGGCGCGCAGCTGCTCGCCGCGCCGCTGAGTCTCCTCGTACAGCCGGGCGTTCTGGATGGCGACGGACAGTGTCGAAGCGGTGGCGACCAGAAGGGCGGAGTCGTCGTCCGAAAAGCCGGACAACGGCGACGCCCCGCCGGCGTTGCCGATCAGCATCAGCCCCAGCAGCGTCTCCTGGTGCTTGATCGGGACGACCAATGTGCTGCGGAGCTTGAGCAGCCGGGCGTTGCGGTCCGTCGGCCAGGTCGCGTCGAGTTCCCCGCGCCGCTGCGGCAGCCCCGTTCGGCGGACCTCCGGCCCTCCGACCGCCGCCAACTGTTCCGACGCCATGTAATGCCGGTCGACGGGGATGTTGTAGAAGGCCTGCGTCCCCACCCGCGCCGGGTCGGCCGGGTCGAACAGCCACAACGCGCCCATCTCGCCATTGACGGCCCGCGTCGCCTCGCCCACGGCGATGTCGGCCAGGGCCTGCAGGTTGAGCTGGCGGCTGAGCGCGCTGTCGATAGCGTGCAGGCTGCGCAGCTCGTTGTTCTGCCGCTCGACCTTCTGCTGCATCCGGTCGATGGCGCGCAGCAGGTACGGGGCGATCCCGGCGGCCAGCAGGGCCGCGACGAAGTTGACCCACAGTTCGGCGTGCGAGCGGGCGGGCAGCAGCAGCGTCAGGATCAGGTTGAGCAGGGCGAAGACGAGGATGCCCGTCAGCAGGGCCAGCCATTGCAGCCCGCGCAGCCCGCCGCGCAGTCTTTCGAGCAGGGTGTTCATGGAGTGGCCTGCAGCCGCGCCAGGGTGGAAGCCGGGCCGACGACGGCAAGCCCGTCGCCCGCAAAGACCTTCCAGTCGTCGGGATCGTAGGTATAGACGGCGAGGACGCCGTTGACCAAGGCCGTCGCCGCGTGCCGGGCGTCGTGGATGCGCCGGGCCGTGAGGCTGTGCTTTGCCGCCAGGTCGAGTGTCTTCAGCGCTGCCGCCAGCGAGTCCGGCAGGATTCGGATGGCGCTCGGAGGCTCGATCAACTCGCGGATCGCCGCGGCGGCTTTTGCCGGTGTGTGCGGCGGATCGGCCAGATGCCACGTCAGCGCGCCGTACACTTCGCTCAGAATGCCCGTCGTTGTGCAGCCACGTATACGGCCCAGACGCGCCTCTTCCACAAGGGGAAACGCCTCCGCGTAGCGCGCATCCGTGACCATCAAGGCACCAATGAATGGACCGGCGTCGAACAGGCTTTCAGAGTTCGGATTCACTGAAATCGTAGATCGCATCCTTCCACCCATCGGGGATCGTGCCTTGAAGTTTTGTCAGCGGCTTCAGAGTCAGCGGGGGCGTGGCTTCGCCGGACGCCGACGCGAAGGCGCAGGGATCGATGGTTACGACATCGCCGTCTTCCAGCACGACGCGCAGCGTCTCGCGGGCGCGGGCCACTTCCCGCAGAAAGTCGGCGGCGTCGCGCCCGCCGACCTCGTCCAGTGTGATCGTTCGTCCCATACTCCCAACCCCCCGTTACACTTTGAAGCGGACGTGCAGGATGTCGCCGTCCTTGACCGGGTACTCTTTGCCTTCCAGGCGCAGCTTGTTCGCGGCCTTGGCCGCGTCCCACGTCCCGGCGGCGATCAGGTCGTCGAAGGCCAAGACCTCGGCGCGGATGAAGCCGCGCGCCAGGTCCGAGTGGATGCGACCGGCAGCGGCCAAAGCATTGGCCCCGGCGGGGACGGTCCAGGCGCGGACCTCGTCGTCGCCGACCGTGAAGAACGACATCACGCCCAGCGCGGCATACGCGGCGCGGATCAACCGGTCGCGGGCGGGTTCGGCGATGCCCAGGGCGTCTAAGAATTCGCGCTGGTCGGCTTCGGGCAACTGCGCCACTTCGGCCTCGGCGGACGCGCACAGGGCGACAAACGCGATGCCCTCGGCCCCGCACTGCTCGCGCAACGGGGCGAGCAGGGCCAGAGTTTCGCCCTCGGCGATGTCGCCCTCGCCGACGTTGGCGAGGGCGATCAGCGGCTTGCCGGTCAGAAAGTCGAAGTTCTTGATGACCTTGCGCTCGTCGTCCGTCAGTTCGATGCCGGACACGGGCTTGAAGTCGTCCAAGACGGCCTTGATACGAAGCAGAATCTCGCGCTCGGTCACTTCGGGGCTGGGCATCCCCGCCTTGCGCGTCTTCAGTTGCCGCTCGATGCGCTCCAGGCGGTTCTCGATCACCTGCAGGTCGCCGAGCAGCAACTCTTCGGTGATGGCCTGGTAGTCGCGCAGGGGGTTCAGGCCGCCGTCGGGCGGCGGCAGGGAGGGCGTCTCGAAGGCGCGCACGACCAGCACGAGCGCGTCGACGGAGCGGATGCCGACGAAGAAGTCGCTGCCGAACTTCTGCGCCGCGCGCCCCTCGCCCGCCGTGATCTGCGCCGCGCCGTCGGTGAACTCGATGGTCGCGGGCGTGCGCTTTTTGGGGTGGAATAAATCAATGGCGAAGTCGTAGCGCGCGTCCGGGACGGGGACGACGCTGACGACCGCCTGGCTGCCGCCCCCGGCGGGGCTGCCTTCGCCGCGCGTCAGGGCGCGGAACAGGGTGGTCTTGCCCGCCTGGGGCAAGCCGATCAGGCCGACTTTCAAAGGCTCAACTCCTCAGTGCCGCGGCACTCGCAGAACGGTTTGCCTTATTGTACCGCCTGCGGCGATGAATCGCGCCCGGAGGGGCTTGGGGAGCGGTCAGAAGCGCGCGCCGCCGTCGCCGGGCGACGTGGGACTTGGGGCGACTGCCGGGGGCGCGGTCGCGCCTGCGTCCGGCGCCCCGCTCGCGCTTGGGGAGGCGCCGCCGGACGCCGGGCCGGACGCGGCGGCAGAAGCGCCCACGGTGACGCCTGTGGGCGGCGCGGCCCTGGCGC
>CAXUCQ010000069.1:0-10965 GCA_964249295.1 uncultured Armatimonadales bacterium
CCTGCTATACGCCTGCGTATGTTCGAGGACCATATGTTGTGGAAGGCAGTCCGAGATGGGAAAGCCCTATCAAACTTCAAAGTCGAAACTGGATCGTGGCGTGAGCCGGACCGCATAGAAGCCGACTTTAGTAACTACGACGATGCGTGGGAGTACGCGAAGACGTTACAAAACCGTACTGGCCTAGCGTCGATCCGAATGACAGCGCGACTTGTGGAAGAATATGACACCGAACACGCGCAATGCCTGACGTAAAGGCACCGGATACCTGTCGTCACGGAACCTGAAGCTATCGGATTCGGCCTCGTCCGAAGCGTAACAGAGAGCGATGTCGCCAGTATCACAGACGAGGAATACACGGGCAAGGTCTACGATCTCAGCGTCAAAGGTCTTAGAAACTACGTCGCCGGTGGCATTGTCGTCCACAATTCCATCTACGCCTTCCGGGGCGCCAACGTCCAGATCATCCTCAACTTCGAGCGCGACTTCCCCGACGCCACCATCATCAAATTGGAGCAGAACTACCGCTCCACCAAGACCATCCTCGACGCCGCCTACCACGTCGTCCGCAACAACCGGGGCCGCGCCGACAAGCGCCTGTGGACCGACAACATCGACGGCGAGAACATCACCCTCATCGAAGCCCCTAACGAGATCGAGGAGGCCGTCGCCGTCGTCAACGTCATCCGCGACGGGACGGTGGGCGGCGACCGCCGCTACGCCGACTACGCCGTGCTGTACCGCGCCAACTCCCAGTCGCGCGCCCTGGAAGAGCAGTTCCTCAACTACCGCATCCCCTACAAGATCGTCGGCGGCGTCCGCTTCTACGAGCGGCGCGAGATCAAGGACCTCATCGCGTATCTGCGCGTCGTCATGAACCCCTACGACGGCCTCTCGATGCGCCGCATCATCAACGTCCCCGCCCGCGCCATCGGCGTCGCCACCGTCGAGAAGGTCAACAATTTTGCGGGCCGCTACGAGATCTCGTTCTGGGACGCCTGCCGCCGCGTCGCCGAGGTCGACCTGCCCTCACGCGCCAAGAACTCCATCCAGGCGTTCGTCAAGATCATCGAGTACCTGCACAACAAGCGCGAAGTCCAGACCGTCTCCGACCTGATCCAGAACGTCCTCGACACCACCGGCTACCTGGAAGAACTCCGCAAGGAAAAGACGCCCGACGCCGAGTCGCGCGTCGAGAACGTCGGCGAGCTGCTCAGCGTCGCCAAGGAGTTCGAGGCCCAGGCCGGCGACGACCCCGACGCCGACCGCTCCTTGAGCGCCTTTCTGGAAAACGTGTCTTTAGTGTCCGACGTGGACAGCCTGGAAGACGACGCCAACAGCGTGACCATGATGACCCTGCACGCCGCCAAGGGCTTGGAGTTCCCCGTCGTCTTCCTCGCCGGACTCGAAGAAGGCATCTTCCCGCACATCCGCGCCATGTCCAACCAGCACGAACTCGAAGAAGAGCGGCGCCTGTGCTACGTCGGCATCACCCGCGCCCAGACCGACCTGTACATGAGCTACGCCGGCTCGCGGATGCTCTTCGGGCAGGTCCAGCGCAACCCCGTCTCCCGCTTCGTCTCCGAAATCCCCATGTCGCTGTTTCTCGCCAAATCGTCCCGTCGCGGGACGGCTGCCGAGTACGCCCCGACTTTGCTGGACGGCAGCCGCCGCCCGCAATCTCAAGTCGCGCCCAAATGGGACGACTTATCACGCGACGCCGCCAAGAAAGACGCCCGCGCAATTGGCAACGGCGCGACCAACGTCCCCAACGCCGCGCGCCCGTTCAAACTTGGGGAGAAAGTCAGGCACGCCCAGTTCGGCGCGGGCGTCATCGTCAACTTCGAGAGCGACTCCCTTGTAGTCGTCGCCTTCCCCGCCCCCGTCGGCATCAAGAAATTGGACCTGGGGTTTGCGAAACTGGAGAAGGGATAGCGCCGCCACGGAGTCCGCCGGGACCACGAGAAAAGATGGGCGGGGCGGGGTCCCCCCGCCCTGCCTGTTCACGTTGACCGCTCTATCACTCCGCTCTGCTGACGACCAGCCGCCCCAGCGCGAGCGGCTGCACAACGCTCGCGCCCGCATCCAGTAGAATCTGCCGACAGGCCATCAGAGACGCGCCGCTCTTGGCGATGTCGTCGAGCAGCAGCACGCTCTTCCCCGTGACAAGTTCAACGTCCTCAACGCCGATGGTGCTGCGGTGCAGTTCGCGCGTGCTGGGGCCGCCGAAGATGATGCGCCGAATGCGCGTGTGGCGGACGAGGCAACCCGTGGCGTCGGTGCGGCCCTGTTCGGCGGCCAAACGCTGGGCGAGTGTGCGGAGCGGGGAGAGGAAGTGGAACGGGTCGTGCGACGGCACGACGGCGACCGCGATGCCGGGCGCGAGCATCGGGTCCAGCCGCTCGAACAGGCGCTTGACGGGCCACTGACGGCCCTTGTTGAGTTCGTTGATCCAGCGCGTCCAGGCGACGCCTTCGCGCACGCGCCGGGCGTCGGCCCCGCCTGCGGCATAGCCGGCCTTTGTCTCGCGCAGCAAGCTCTTCGCGGGGCCGACCTGCGTCTGCGGGTAGTAATTGCCCAGTGTGACGATGTGACGAGGGTCATGGAGGCGTCTGAACTCGGGCGCGAAGACGGAAGACTCATCGTCCATCGGCTAGGGCCGGATGACGGTCATGGCGAACCGCTCCATTTCTTCGCGCTGCGGGCTGAACTGCAGCAGCAGTAAGTCCACCCCCGCAGCCTCGAACTCGCGCACCCGCGTCTGGACCTGGGCGGGCGTGCCGACCAGGCCCGAACGCAGGCCGCGGTTGGACACGGAGTAGTCTTCCAGCGAGACCTGCTGCTCCAGTTGCGTCCCCGCCAGCCACTGCTGATAGTTGTCGTACCCCGCCGCGCTTTGTTTCACGTCCGTGATGCGCGCGAGTTCGGCCTGGGCCTGCTCCTCGGTGTCCCGGACGATGGCATAGCCCGCGACGCCGAACGTCATCGGCGGCAATCCCAGTCGCTCGCGCCGGGCGGACAGGTCGGCGATCTTCTCTCGAACACGAGCGGGCGGGTCGCCGTGCATCACATACGCATCGCACGTCCGCGCGATCAGGTCCTTGGCCGTCTCCGACTCGCCGCCCGCGTAAAGGATCGGGCGCGGAGTCTGAACGGGCTTAGGCTGCATCACGGCGTCCTCGACGGTGTAGTGCCGGCCCGAATACGAGAATCGATCCTGCGACCACAGGCCGTTGACGACCGCGAGCCACTCTTCCGTGCGGGCGTAGCGGTCGTCGTGCCGGTCGAACGCCACCCCGTACTGCTTCGACTCCTCCGCCCACCAGGACGAGACCACGTTCAGCGTCAGGCGGCCGTTGCTGATGCGGTCGATATTCGCCGCCTGCTTCGCCAGCAGTGCGGGCGGGTGGAACGCCGGGCGCACCGCCACCATGAGTTCCAGCGTCTTCGTCACCGCGGCTAAAGCCGCCGCCGTGGACCAGGCATCCAGACACGGCGCGTCGATGCCCTTGATGTCGTTCAAGTTCAGTTCCGCGATCAGCGTCAGGTCGAACCCGATCTCCTCCGCGCGGACCGTCAGGTCGCGGGCGTACTCCCACGTCGCTTCCATGTGTTCGTCGTCCACGTTCCGCAGCCACCCGCCGAACACGGGCATCCAGAAGCCGTAGCGCATTTAGAATGCCTCCAGAGGCCCCCCGGCCCCCAATCCTGGGGGAGTCAGAGTCTGTGTCACAGCACTTATTCGTTCCAGAACACGTTCAAGTTCGGAAAAGACCTCTTCGTTGCGAAAACGTATGACGTGGTAGCCATAGGCTGCCAGATGTTGCATGCGCGCCTCATCCTGTTCCCGTGTCAGATCGTGTACGTCTCCGTCCAACTCGACGACCAGCTTACACGCCGGGCAGCAGAAATCCAGCACGGACTGGCCGACGGGGTGCTGCGCGCGGAACCGCAAGCCGTCCAACTGCTTGCCCTTCAGCGCCTCCCACAGCATCTGCTCCGCTGGCGTCATCTCCCGCCGCAGCCTCCAAGCCGCCTGTTGAAGTTCCGGGCTGACGCCCCGCACCCGCCGCCGAACCTCATCATCACCGCCCATGTGTCTCCCCCATCATCGTAACCCAAGACTCTGATTCCCCCAGAATTGGGGGCTAGGGGGCCATCCCTTCCAGGTAATCCGCCAGCCGGACGAACGGGTCGAAGCCGACCACGCGCGGCGCGTCCGCGACGAAGTTGGACAGCGCGTTGACGTCGTAATACAGCAGCGCCCCGTCCCGGTCGTCGACCATGTACTCCAGTCCGCCCACGTCGATGCCCGACGCCGCCATGATGCGCTCGACATTGGCGATCACGTCCGGCGGCGGCGTGTAGCCCTCGACGCGCAGCCCGCTCCGGGGCGCGTCCAGCGCGCACGCCCCCCGGCTCAGTTCCACCCCGTCCGTCGTCCGGCAGATGTCGGCGGGACACAGGTTGAAGCTGTCGCCGGGCGTATGGACGTTGATCGCGTACAGATATTTGCCGCCCAGCACTTCGACGCGCGTGATGTGTCCGCCGCGCGCCGCCACGAACTCCTGCACCAGCCCGGTCTTGTCGATGCCCAGGTCGATGCGCCCCCCCTGCGCCGCCCGCGTCAGGTCTTCCAGGGTGTCAAACCGCACGATGCCCGCCCCGCTGCCGCCGATGTTGGCCTTGACCACGACGGGGAACCGCAGCCCCTCCGCCGCTAGAGGCGCGGCCAACGGGTCACTGATGACCCTGGCTTTCGGGTACGGCAGACCAAGCGACTCGAGCAGCGTCAATTGCACGGCTTTGGACGTTTCCGTCGTGAACGCCTGCCGCCCGTTGACGACCCTGGTCCCCAATCGATCCAAGTGCGCCAGAAACCCCAGCGTGTAGAAGATGCCGGGGTTGGCGCTCCGCAGGTACGCCGACGGACTCATGCGGTTGAACAGCAGGCCGTACTCGCGCTCCGTCTGCCCCGGATCGTAGACGTGCCGCCGGGCATCCAGCTTGACGTAATCCGTCCCGCGCCGGTCCAGTTCCGCGAACAAGGGCCGGAACCAGTCGGGATGTTCATAATAAATGGCAATAGGGAGTGATGACATAGACTTCTTTCGTAGAGAGGGCAAGCCCCCTATTCGGCGTGTCAGGAGGCCTCCCCCCGTCCCCGTTCCGCGACGGAGAGGGGTGCCTGTTACCAGAGGTGAAGGAGGTTCACACAGGCTTTCTCTCCACCGGCCCGCTCGAGCAGAGTCTTGGGGCTACCTCGTTCACCCAATGTATCAGGCACCCCTCTCCGTCGCGGAACGGGGACGGAGGAGAGGCCCGAGACCTTCCGACAGGAATCCGCCCCAGCCGACGCGAACTACCCCCCATGACAGCAATATCAATGCCCTTAGATGACGTAATCACACGCATTCTACCCGACACCGTGCAGACACGACACCACCTGCACCAAAACCCCGAACTCAGCGGCGAGGAATCGCAGACCGGCGCCCTCGTCGCCGACCGCCTCCGGGCGCTGAACTTCGACGACGTGCAGACCGGCGTCGCCGGCCACGGCGTCGTCGGCCTGCTGCGCGGACCCGCCGACGGCCCCACGTTCGCCCTGCGCGCCGACATGGACGCCCTGCCCATCCAGGAAGCGTCCGACCTGCCCTACAAAAGCTGCACGCCCGGCGTCATGCACGCCTGCGGCCACGACGGCCACACGGCCACCCTGCTGGGCGCGGCGGCGGCCCTGTCCGCCCTGCGCGGAGACATCAATGGCACCATCAAGTTCCTGTTCCAGCCCGCCGAGGAGACCACCGGCGGCGCGGAGCGGATGGTCGCCGAGGGCGTCATGGACGGCGTCGACGCCATCGCCGCCCTGCACGGCTGGCCGTTCCTCGCCGTCGGCCAGATCGGCATCCGGCCCGGACCCATGATGGCGAGCGCCGACCGCTTCGAACTGACCATCCGCGGCAAGGGCGGACACGCCGCCTACCCGCACAACACCATCGACCCCGTCATCGTCGGCGCCCAGATCGTCGGCGCCCTGCAGACGATCGCCAGCCGCGAAGTCTCGCCGCTCGACTCCGTCGTCGTGTCCGTGACCCAGTTCCACGCCGGCACGGCCCACAACGTCATCCCCGGCCAGGCCGTCCTCACCGGGACGGTGCGCTGCCTCAACCCCACCCTGCGCGACCAGATGCCCGCCAAGATGGAGCGCTTGGTCGCCGGCGTCTGCCAGGCCCTGCGCGCCGAGTACGAGTTCGCCTACGACCTCGGCCCGCCCGTGACCATGAACGACCCCACCATGACCGCGCTGATGGAGCAGGTCGGGCGCGACGTTCTCGGCCCCGACAGCGTCCGCTTTCTCGAAGCCCCGTCCATGGGCGCCGAGGACTTCGCCTACTACCTGCCCCACGCCCCCGGCGCCATGTTCCGGCTCGGCGTCGGCGCCGACGTCTCCGCCCTGCACACCCCCACCTACGACTTCGCCGACGCCGCCCTGCCCGTCGGCATCACCATGTTCTGCGAACTCGCCCTGCGCTACGGGAAGCAGAATGGGTGACGCTGAAAAGGAACAGCCGCCAATGCCGACCTTTGTCCATCTCGCCGCCGAGAAAGACGTGAAGCGGATCACCGCCCACGCCATTCGGGGCCGCCGCACGCGCCTGCCGACAAGCACGGGCCGCGTCGAAGTCCCGCAAGGCGTCTTCTGTATGCCGGTCCTGCCGGACTTCCACCTGACGCATCAATGGCTGCGGGAACTCAAGCGACGCGGGCAGAGGACTCTGGTGGGCATCTATTTCCGCCTGCCGTCGGAGGAGCCGGTGTGGGTCGGGAGATACAACCAGCCGCATCAACAGACATCGGCGGGGGAAGCGATCAGGACCGTGATGGAATGCGGTGACGCAGAGGGCTTCGAGATCATCGTCCCACGCGGCATCAGTGCCAAAGAGATAAAAAGAACGCGCCACCTCCCCCAGACGGTCGGCTGGCGCTACTACCCCAAGTCTCACGCCGACAAGCCCACCTGCGCCTGTCCCTACTGCCTGCCTCCGGGTTCGATCAATTCACAGAGGTTGCGGCGGCGTATAGAAGCGCAGCGGGCTTGAATCAAGCCGACAAGCGCTCCCCTCCCCGCCGAGACCAAGCGAACACGCCATGCCGATCCATCCCCACACCATGCCCCATCAGCGGCACCCTGTCGGGGCATGACGTGTTATGCCCTTCTTCCCTGCCCACTCGTGACGGCACAAGTGCGTTCATCGGAGCTTATCCGGGTAGATGTGTTCCAGCACCTTGGGGAGTTCCTTCCGCGCGAAGCCCTGCGAAGTCGCGCCCGGAAAGAAATGGGCGGCTTTCCCCTCAAGGACCAGATTCGCCAGTCCGTGCAGCGTCGCCATCCCCCAGAGAACGTCGGCGGCATCCTCGAACCGATCCAGATCCACCTCGGTCTTCCCGTGATAGGCGGCCACGGCCAGGCTGAGCCGCATCCCCGGCTTGATGCTGACCGCGGAATAGCGGGGGTCGTCCCGGTTCACGAGGTCACTGCGGAACATCAAACGGAAGTGGCCCGGATGGTCCAGCGCAAAGGTGACAAACGCCAGAGTCAGGGCGCGGACGTCCGCAACGACATCGTCCGAGCGCCCGGCTTCCTCGATGTAGCGGCCGACCCGCTCGAACGCGAGCAGAGCCACTTCGGTGAGCAGTCCTTTCGCGCTCCCGAAGTGGTGCGCCGGCGCCCCCGGAGACACGCCCGCGCGCTGGGCGGCGGCCCGCAGCGAGAAGGCCTCAATGCCCCCCTCGGCGATGAGGTCGTCGGCGGCTTGGATCAGGGCCGCCCGCAGGTCGCCGTGATGGTAGGTCGCCCTTTGTTGATGTCTGATTTCATTTATCTTGACAGTGTTCATATTAATCTATACAATGTTCAAATATCCGGGTATACTTGGTCCGAGTGGACTTGATAGTACCACATTGTCACGCACCTGGAGGAGAATCACATGGACAGCAGAGTCTGGTTCATCACCGGCGCCTCGCGCGGCTTTGGCCGCGTCTGGGCCGAAGCCGCGCTCGGACGCGGCGACAAGGTCGCGGCGACCGCCCGCAAATTGGAAGACGTTGCCGACCTCAATGAGCGCTTCGGCGACACCGTTCTGCCGCTGGTGCTTGACGTGACCGACCCTGAGCAGGTCCGGCAGGCCGTGGAGCAGGCCCACGCGCACTTCGACAGGCTGGACGTGGTCCTCAACAACGCGGGCTATTCTCTCGTCGGCACCGTCGAGGAAGCGGACGAGGCCGACGTCCGCGCGGAGTTCGACACGAACTACTTCGGCACGCTGCGGGTCATCCAGGCCGCCCTGCCTCTGCTGCGCCGGCAGGGCGGCGGACACGTCATCGGCGTTTCCAGCACCCTGGGCCATGTGGCGTTCCCGCTGATCGGCCACTACTGCGCCTCCAAGTGGGCCTTCGAAGCGCTCCACGAAAGCCTGGCGCAAGAGGTCAAAGCGTTCGGCATCAGTGTCACGCTGATCGAACCCGGCGCCTACGCGACCGAATTCGGCAGCCCCGCGTCGCTGAAGATCGCGCCCGGCATGGACACCTACGCCGAGCTGCGGCAGCAGGTCTTCGGGCGCCTCTCAAGCTCGGAGAGGGGCGATCCGCAGGCGACCGCCGGAGCTGTCCTCGAACTCGTGGACGCCGAAAATCCGCCGCTGCGCCTCATCCTCGGCAGCACCGGCCTGCCCATGATACGCGCCGCCTATGCCGACCGCCTCGCCACCTGGGAGGCGTGGGAGGCCGTCTCCCACGCCGCGCAAGGCGAGCCACGGAAATAGGCCGCCACATCAAGAAAGGGGGATCGTTCCATGAGCAAGCCGATCAACAACGCCGAAGACATACCCGTCAGCGCGCCCACGCTGGTCGTCTCCGTCAGTCCGGTGGCGCTGTCGGCTCCGGGGCGGGCCGTGGATCTGCAGATGCGCGTTTCCGCGCCCGTCACCGGGCGCGACCTGCCCATCATCCTCCTGTCGCACGGCCAGGGAAGGTCGAACAATCTCTCCTCGCTGAACGGCTACGCCCCACTCGCCGATTTCTGGGCGGCTCACGGCTTCGTCGTGATCCAGCCCACCCATCTGAGTTCAAAGACGCTCAGCCTCGATCCGAAAACTCCCGGAGCGCCCTTGTTCTGGCGGTCACGCGCGCAGGACATGACGCGCATCCTCGACGGGCTTGACGTCATCGAAGCTTCCGTTCCGACGCTCAGCGGACGCCTGGACCGAAGCCGGGTCGCCGTCGCCGGGCATTCCATGGGCGGACACACGGCAGGGATGCTGCTGGGCGCACAACTGACCGACGAGGACGGGACGAAAGTGAACATGGCCGAACCCCGGATCAAAGCGGGCGTACTGCTTGCCGCGCCCGGCAGCGGCGGCGCGGACCTCAGCGCATGGGCGGCTGAGAATGTACCATTCTTCCGCCAACCCAGCTTTGCCGAGATGACCACACCCGCCCTCGTGGTTGCGGGCGATCAAGACGTTTCCCCGCATCTGACGGTCCGGGGGGCCGACTGGCACGCCGACTCATACTTCCTGAGTACCGGCCCCAAGTGCCTGCTGACTCTGTTTGGTGGAAAACACGGGCTTGGCGGGGTCTCCGGGTACGACGTGGCGGAAACGACGGACGAAAGCCCCGAGCGGGTGGCCGCCGTCCAGCGGCTGACCTGGGCCTACCTCCGCACCGCGCTCTACCCCGAAGACCGCGCCTGGCCCGCAGCGTGTGCCGCGTTAATGGACAGCCCCAACCCGCTGGGTCGGGTTGAATGCAAATGACCGGCAGATCATCCCTGCCCCACCCAAACTGCCTCGCTCACCGCCTGCCAGCGGGCGCGGATGGCGTCGATCTGCGAGGGCGGCAGCGGCCCGGCGTCCAGCAGCCGCGCGTTGGACTGCCAGCGGTCCGGCTTGGTCGTGCCGACGATGGCGGTGTCCACGCCCGGCTGGCTCAGCGTGAAGCGCAAAGCCGTTGCCACGGCGTCATCGGACTTCAGGAAGTCGTAGTCCAGCCTGCCCAAACGCTCCCAGTAGGTCTGGTGGTAGCCGTTCGCGGGCGGCTCCGCCCCGGACTTCCAGGCGACGTTGGCGATGGGCCGCTTGGCGATCACGCCCATGTTCGCCGCCACGGCGCGGGGCAGCGTCAGCGTGAGGCACTCCTGGTCGGCGATGTTGACCGACGTCTGCAGCGTGTCGAACGCGCCGCACTCGATGGCGTACAGGGCGGCTTGACTGTCGCCGCTGTAGCCGATGAAGCGCGTCTTGCCGGCGTCGCGGGCTTTTTGCAGCACGGAAACCACGTCCCCCTGACGCAGAAGCTCCTCCGAACACGAGTGCAGTTGCACCAGATCGACGTGCTCCACGTGGAGGCGCTGCAGGCTGCGGTCGATGGTCTCCGCCAGCATCGCCGGGTCCCAGTCGGGCGCGTCGAAGCCCGACGCATGGCCGCACTTGGTGAACAGATGGAACTCGCCCCGCCGGTGCGAGATGGCCCGCCCGATCTTCTCCTCGCTGTCCATGTAGCACTCGGCGGTGTCAATGGTGTTCAATCCGGCGTCAAGCGCGCTGCCCAGCAGCCGCTCCACGTCGGCGTCGCTCGCGCCCTCGAACCCGATCTCCGCCCCGCCGAAGCCGAGCACGCTGACTTCCAGCCCGGTCTTGCCGAGCATCCGTTTCTCCATGGTGTTTGTTTCCCCCCGTTGACAATGTCCGAGAAAAGGGCGGCCATGGGGGCCACCCCGACACGCACGCCGTAGGGGCAGGCCCCCGTGCCTGCCCTTCTTCCCCCGTGCCTGCCCTTCTTCGCCCGTGCCTGCCCTTCTTCGCCCGTGCCTGCCCTTCTTCCCGGCGCCCTCCCTCGTTCTGTGCGTCCGAAGGACGCTTGGCGTCTTCGCCGCCCAGACGCGGGTTTTCAACCTGCGTCTACGAC
>CAXUCQ010000070.1:0-311 GCA_964249295.1 uncultured Armatimonadales bacterium
CCAGCGATCAATCGGCAGGCGGCTTTCGGTCTTCAGCGACACGATCTGCCCCCGCGCGTGGACGCCGGCGTCCGTCCGGCCGGCGGCGTTCAGGACAAGGCTTTCTTCCGGCACCAACGGCCGAATGGCGGCGGCCAGGACCGACTGAACCGTGCGTTCCCCCTGTCCCTGCGTCTGGAAGCCGAGAAAATCCGTGCCGTCGTATTCAACCGTCAGTTTGATCGTCCGCGTACCGACCTCGGCCTATCTCTTCTTCACGGTGCCGATCTTCTCCGGCACCACGGGCAGGCCGAACTCGCGGTCCGTCACCA
>CAXUCQ010000070.1:321-10934 GCA_964249295.1 uncultured Armatimonadales bacterium
GGTGAACCCGCCCGGCGTGTTTCGGAATTCCGGGGCGATCTCCGTGAACAGGTGATGCACCAGGGTCTCATCCGTCAGGAAGCGGCGGGCCTCCCGGCGCGCGTGCAGCGTATCGACGCGGGCGTTGGTGATCAGTTTCTCGGCGATGGAGCGGACGTCTTTGGCCCGTGTCTCCGTCGTCTTGATCGTCTGATAGGTCAGCAGCGAGCGCACGAGGCCTTTCAGCAGGGCGCGGCGCTGATCGCTCGGCAGACCGAATTTGCGTCCGCCAACTCGATGGTTCATTCGTGTGTTCCTTTATTCGTCGCCCGCCTGGGTCGGTCCAGCGGGCGGATCATCGTCGTCAGCCTCGTCGTCGTCGTCATAAGCATCGTCATCGGTCGCGCCCAGGACGCTGAGGCCGAGCGACGCCAGCTTCTCCTTGACCTCCGTCAGCGACTTCTTGCCGAAGTTGCGGATCTGCATCAGCTCCGACTCCGAAATCTGGAGCAGATCGCCGATGGTCAGGACGCTGGCCTTTTTCAAGCAGTTGTAGGTGCGGACCGAGAAGTCTAGTTCTTCGATGCGGGCATCCAGGGCGCCCGAAGCGCCGGACGCGAAGCCGAGGCCGTTCGCCCCCGCCGCACCGCCCAGCCCCTTCGGGAACTCGACGAATCGGTGGAAGAACTGTTCGAGCATGGACGCGGCCTCGCTCAGCGCCTCGCCGGGCGGCATGGTGCCGTTGGTCCAGATCTCCAGCGTCAGCCGCTCGAAGTCCGTCTTGAAGCCGACGCGAGTCGCCTCGACGTTGAACGAGACCTTCCGCACGGGCGTGAACGACGCGCCGATGGGGATGACGCCGATGGTCTGCCGGCTCTTGTCCTGCTTGTCGGGCAGCACGTAGCCCTTGCCGATGTCCACCGTCAGTTCCATCGCCAGGTGCGCCGAGGCATCGGAGAGCGTCGCCAGATAAACCTCCGGGTTGACGACTTCAATGTCGCTCGGACACTGGATGTCGGCGCCGGTGATAGTCCCCTCGCCTTTGACATCCAGGCTGACCGTCATCGGCTCCGGCCTGGCGCCGTTCAGGGCGGCGGCAGCGCCGTTCCCGCTGCCGTGGACCTTGACGTACAGATCTTTGAGGTTCAGAATCAACTCCGTGGTGTCTTCTTTGACGCCGGAGATGGTCGAGAACTCGTGCAGGACGCCGTCGATCTTGATGGACGTGACGGCGGCGCCGGGGATCGACGACAGCAGGACGCGGCGCAGGGAATTGCCCAGCGTCACGCCGTAGCCGCGATCCAGCGGCTCAACGACGAATTTGCCGTAAGTGTTGGTCTGCTCCAGGGTCTCGATCCGTGGAGTCGCCGTTTCAATCATCGTGTTTGTTCCACTCCCATAAACCACGCGCCGCATCGCGCCGTGCGGGGACGCCGGGCAGGACAGGCGAAAACCCGCCGTCGGTGAGGCGGGTTCTGCAGCCCTGCGCGTTCGCGTCTGCGGCGCAGCCAAAAGCCGCTAGCGCGAGTAATACTCGACGATCAACTGCTCGTCCACGTCCGTATCGATCATGTCTCGGGTCGGCGCCGCGACGACGCGGGCGGTGAGCGCATTCGCGTCCAGCGTCAGCCATTCGGGAATCCGGTGACCCGTCCCGCGCAGCGACTCGAGCATGGGCGCCAGCTTGCGGCTGTTCTCATGGACGGTGATGACGTCGCCGGGCTTGACGCTGTACGACGGGATGTTGACCCGCTTGCCGTTGATCAGGAAGTGACGGTGGCCGATGAACTGCCGCGCCTGGGCGCGGGACGCCGCCAGATTGAGGCGGTAGATCACGTTGTCGAAACGCTGCTCGACGAGCTGCAGCAGGTTCTCGCCGGTCACGCCTCTGCGCCGCAGGGCCTCGTCCACGTAGTTGCGGAAGGGGCGCTCCAGCACGCGGTAGGTGCGCTTCATCTTCTGCTTCTCGCGCAACTGGCCCGCGTAGTCGGTCTGCTTCTTCTGCGGCCCCTGGCCGTGCATCCCCGGCGGGTAGTTGCGGCGCTCGATCTGGCACTTCTTGCCGTAGCAGCGCGCGCCCTTCAGATACAGTTTTACGCCTTCGCGCCGGCACTGGCGGCAGCGTGGCTCTCCCGTTTGAGGCATTGTGAAATCTTCTCCGTTGGTCAGGTTAAACGCGGCGGCGCTTGGGCGGGCGGCAGCCGTTGTGGGGAATCGGCGTCACGTCTTTGATGATCGAGACCTCGACGCCGACGGCCTGCAGGGCGCGGATGGCGGACTCGCGGCCCGAGCCGGGTCCCTTGACATGGACATCCACGCGGCGCAGGCCGTGTTCCTGCGCCTTCCGGGCGGCGTTCTCCGCCGCGAGCTGCGCGCCGAACGGGGTACCTTTTTTGGAGCCTTTGAAGCCGACGCTGCCCGCGCTGGCCCAGGAGATCAGTTCGCCTCGGACGTCGGTGATCGAGACGATGGTATTGTTGAACGTGCTCTGGATGTGAACCACGCCCTGGGCGATGTTCTTGCGCTCTTTCGGCTTCTGCCGAGTCGTTGTTTTCTTCTGTGCCATTCTTTTCCTATCATCCCGTCGCAGCGAGCGGCGGTACAGGACCCGCAGCGCGGGCGCGTCTCTACTTCTTCAGTTTCTTCTTGCCGGCGACGGCGCGGCGCGGGCCACGACGGGTCCGGGCATTGCTCTTGGTCTTCTGACCGCGAACGGGCAGGCCCTTGCGGTGCCGGATGCCGCGATAGCAGCCGATCTCCGACAAACGCCGGATGTTGATCTGAATCTGACGCTTCAGATCGCCCTCGACGCGGAATTCGCGCTCGATGGTGTCACGCAACTTAGCGGTTTCGGCCTCGGTCAGATCGCGGACACGGGTGTCCAGGCTGACGCCGTTCTTGGTCAGAATATCGCGGCTGCTGGACAGCCCGATGCCGAAGATGGAAAGGAGCGCGTACTCGATCCGCTTATCACGCGGAAGGTCAACGCCTGCGATACGTGCCAATGATTGCCTCCATATGAATGGCCCTCACCCCCCGCCCCCTCTCCCGCAGGCGGGCGAAGGGGAGGCAGAGGGGCTGTTCTCTCACCCTCTCCCGCTTGCGGGAGAGGGTGGCGCGGCTTGCCGCCGCCGGGTGAGGGCGCTCTTGAACTAGCCCTGACGCTGCTTGTGCTTCTTGATGACGCAGATGACGCGGACGACGCCGTCGCGCTTGATCACCTTGCACTTGTCGCAGATCTTTTTGACGGATGCTCGGACTTTCATGATAACCCTTCCTGTCCCCGCCCACAGCCAGGGACAAGGGACGTTTGCTAACGATACCGGTACAAGATGCGGCCTCGGGTCAGGTCATAGGGCGACAATTCGCACTTGACCCGGTCCCCGGGCAGAATCTTGATGAAGTTCATGCGGATCTTGCCGCTGACCTGGGCGAGTATCTGGTTGCCCGTTTCCAGGTCGACGCGGAACATCGCGTTCGGGAGCGTTTCCGCGATGGTCCCCTCGACTTCAATGGGCTTTTCCTTCGCGTATGTTTCGGCTTCCGCCGCGTGGCGCTCATCACGCGCCTCGTGTGTTTTTCTCGGTCCTCTTCGCGCCATAGCTCTCCCGTGCTTATTTCCCTTCCGAGGCGGGCAGGGTCAGGATGTCCGGGCCTGCCTCGGTGATCGCGACTGTGTGTTCAAAGTGCGCCGAAAGCGCGCCGTCCGCCGTCGCGATCGTCCAGACATCGTTCGGCAGATGCGAGACCTCATGCGTACCGACGTTGACCATCGGCTCGATGCAGAGCGTCATCCCCGGCCGCAGGCGGTCGCCTCGGCCCGGCTTGCCGTAGTTCGAGACCTGCGGCTCCTCGTGCGGCGTCCGCCCGATGCCATGTCCGACCAGGTCGCGCACGACGCCGTACCGGCTCCGCTCCGCGTGCCGCTGGATGGCCGCCCCGATGTCTCCGACCGTGTTGCCGGGCCGCGCCTGGGCGATGCCCTTGAACAGCGCCTCCCGCGTGACGACGAGCAGGTTCTTCGCCTGTGACGACACTTGACCGACCGGGACCGTCAGCGCCGAATCGGCACACCACCCATCCACCGACGCATCCAGGTCCAGGCTGACGATGTCGCCCTCCTGGAGCACGCGCGCCTTGCTCGGAACGCCGTGGACAACCTCGTTGTTGACCGAGATGCAGGTGTTGTGCTGGTACGGCACTTCGCTGAACGACGGCTTGTAGCCGAGCAGGATCGGCTTCGCGCCCCGTGCTCTCAGATACTCCCCGGCGACTTCGTCCAAGTCGAGCGTCGTGGTCTCGCCAGGGATGATCGCATCCCGCATCGCTGCCAGCGCCTGTGCCACGATCCGGCCCGCGATCCGCATCATTTCGATCTCGTCTGCACTTTTCAGACGAATCATCTGCTTATTATACCCCAGGCCGCGCATTTTCGAGTCCATCCGTGAACGGCTGCGCCTCGGCAACAAGGCGATGGGTGACCGTGTCCGGCTCATTTTCAGCATCCACTGTTTTCAGCACCCCCTGGGCGCCGTAGTAGTGGCGCAACGGCAGGGTCACCTGTTCATAAACGTCGATGCGGTGCCGCACCGCCGGGGCTTCGTCGTCAGGGCGGCGGACCAATCTGCTGCCGTCGAAGTCGCAGAAGCCGGGCCGCTCGGGCGGGCAGGATTTGATGTTGTACACCCGGTCGCAACACGGGCAGACCAGCCGCCCCGCCAGACGCTCGATCAGCAACTGCTCACCGATGGCGAGTTCCAGAACGCAGTCGAACGCCCTACCGCCGGCCTGGGCGTCGAATGCCTGGGCCTGGGCCAGATCGCGCGGAAAGCCGTCGAGAATGTAGCCACGCTGCGCGTCCGGCCCAGATAGGCGCCGTCCGACCCAATAGGTAATGTCTTCGTCGGACGCGAAGTTCCCCGTGGCGATCGCCGCCTCGACTTTACGCCCGAAGTCCGTGTGGCGGGCGATGTGGTCGCGGATGATGTCGCCGGTTGCGATGTGCGGCAGGCCGAACATCCGACCCAGCCTCTGCCCCTGCGTCCCCTTGCCCGCGCCGGGCGGTCCCAGCAGAAGAAGCCGCACTACTTGATAAAGCCTTCGTAGTTACGCATCAACAACTGCGCCTCGATGGCCTGCATCGTTTCCAGGGCCACGCCGACAACGATCAAGAGCGACGTGCCGCCGACGAGGGTGAAGCCCCCTGCCCCGCCCGTATTGGTGATCGCTGGGATCCAATACTGCAGCAGGGCGATGAAGGCCAGAAACAGCGCGCCCGCGAGCGTGATGCGGGTCATTACCTTGTCCAGATAGTCCTGCGTGTTCTTGCCGGGCCGGATGCCGGGGATGAACGAGCCGTACTTCTTCAGGTCGTCGGCGATCTGCTCGACGTTCATCGTGACCGCCGTGTAGAAGTACGTGAAGAACACGATGATGACGGCGTAGACCAGGCCCGTCAGTGGGTTCTTGCCGGGCGACATGGCGTTCGCCAGGTTCTGCAGCTTCTCGTGCAGCGGCGACGTCGGCGCAATAAACTGCAGGAACGTTAACGGCAGCAGTTGAATCGACAGCGCGAAGATGATCGGGATGACGCCCGCCGACGCGACCCGGAACGGCAGGTACGAGGCCCCTCCCTGCGTCATCTTGTTGCCGACGATCTTGCGGACGTGCTGGATCGGGATCTTGCGCTGGCCCAGCGTGACGAAGATGATCCCGATGACGGTCGCAAAGAACGCGACGACCAGAACCAGCACCTGCCACGGCGCGACGGACCCGGCGGCGACAGACTGGCCGACGTTGCCGATCTGGCTGGGCAGGCGCACCATGATGCCGCAGAAGATGATCAGCGACACGCCGTTGCCGATGCCCTTCTCCGTGATCATCTCGCCGAGCCAGACCAGAAACATCGAGCCGGCGACTAATGTCAGCACGATCTGCACGATCAGGAACGGGTAGGTCTGGGCGATGATGCCCTGGCTGCGGAACAACACGCTCAGACCGATCGCCTGCACGATGGCCAGTCCGACGGTCAGATAGCGCGTGTACTGGGCGATTCGCTTGCGGCCCGACTCGCCTTCTTTGGCGAGTTCCTGCCACTGCGGGATCGCGAACGTCAGCAGCTGCATGATGATGGAGGCGTTGATGTAGGGGATGATCCCCATCGCGAAGACGGTGAAGCCCTTCAGCGCCCCGCCGGAGAACACGTCCACCAGATTCAGGATGCCGCCGCCGCCCCGGTTGTTGAAGTAGTTGGACAGCGCCACATGGTTGACGCCCGGCAGCGGGATGTGCAGGCCGACGATGTAGACGCCGAACATGGCGAAGACGAACATCAGCCGGCGGCGCAGCTCGGGGATGGCCCACGCGGCGATCATCGCCTCGACGAAAGGCGTTGACGAACTGCGCGGCGGCCCGGACGGGCGGCGCGGGGGACCTCCGCCGGCTGCGGCGGCGACAGGGGCGCCTGGTCGTTTAACTGCCATAATTGCCTCCGCTCAGGCGGATTCTAGAGCGTCTCCACCGTGCCGCCGAGCGCGATGATCTTCTCCTGCGCGCTCTTGGAGAACTGGTGCGCCTGCACGGTCAGCTTTTTGGTCAGCTCGCCGTTGCCCAGGATCTTGACTCCGTGCTTGATCGCCCCGGTGACGCCGGACTCGATGAGAAGCTCCGGGTTGACCGTGGTGCCGTCCTCGAAGCGCTCCAGCGCGCTCAGGTTGACGATGGCAAGTTCGACGCTCTTCGTGCGGGTCTGGCCAGCGTTCGCGCCGCGCGTGCCGCGCAGTTGGGGCAAACGGCGATGAGTCGGGGTCTGGCCGCCTTCAAAGCCGGGCTTGGTGTTGCCGCGAGCCTTGTCGCCCTTGTGGCCGCCCGTGGACGTTTTGCCGTGGCCGGAGCCGATGCCGCGCCCGATGCGCTTGCGGCGGTGGGTGGAGCCGGGGTTGGGCTTGAGATCAGTGAGATTCATTTTCTGCGGACTCCCAACGGCCCGTGCTGCGGGCCGTGATAATGCTTCTGGCGCGGGCGCGGGGTCGGCGACGACACCGGGACGCCGTCAGCGGTTTCGACGACGAGGACGTGCTGCAGCTTGTGGACCATGCCCCGGATGGACTCGGTGTCCGGCTGCGTCACGCTCGACCCGACCTTGCCCAGGCCGAGGGCGCGGGCGGTCAGCGCCTGCTTACGGTCGTAGCCGATCAAGCTGCGCGTGAGGGTGATCTTCAAATCAGACATGGACTAAGCGCCTCCTTCGGTGGCCGGGCTGCCGGTCGACGTGGTCTCCGTCTGGGTGACCTGGGCGGCCTCGACGGGTGCGGGGGTTGCTGTCTCAGCAGCCGCGGCCGGGGCGACGTTCGGGGTCTCGACGGTCTGATCGCCGACCACGCTGGCGATGCCGTGCGCGGCGTCCTCGTTCTCGGCGTCCATGGTCGCCTGGGCGACCGACTTGGAGACGAGGTCGTTGACATTCTTCCCGCGCAGACGGGCGACGTCCGAGGCCCGCTTCAGCAGGCGCAGCGCGGCGATGGTGGCCCAGGCCGTGTTGACTTTGTTGGACGAGCCGAGCGACTTCGCCAGCACGTCCTTGACGCCCGCTTCTTCCAGGATGGCCCGCATGGAGCCGCCGGCGACGACGCCGGTGCCGGGCGAAGCCGGCTTCAGCATCACTTCTGCGCCGCCCATCCGCAGCAGAACGTCATGGGGGATGGTCGAGCCGACCATCGGGACATGGACCAGGTTTTTGCGCGCGGCCTCGACGCCCTTGCGGATGGCGTCCGGGATGGCACGCGCCTTGCCGATGCCGGCGCCGACGTGGCCGTTCTTGTCGCCGACGACGACCAGGATGCTCCAGGACATGGTGCGTCCGCCCTTGTGGGTCTTCTGCACCTTGTTGGTTTGGATGACGCGCTCTTCGAGATTCAGCGTGTCGGGATTGATCATTGCCATGGTTTAGAAATCCAGTCCATTCTCGCGCGCCGCATCGGCGAGCGCCTTGACGCGCCCGTGATACAGGTAGCCGCCCCGGTCGAACACGACTTTGGTGACGCCGGCCGTTTTGGCACGGTCCGCGACGAGCTGACCGACCGACTTAGCCGCCTCGATGTTGCCGCCCGCGCTGCGGTCGTTCTTGGCGCGGAGCGAAGCGTCCAGCGACGACGCCGACGCCAGCGTCCGGCCAGCAAGGTCGTCGATGACCTGAGCGTAGATGTTATTGCTGCTGCGGTAGACGTTCAGGCGGGGCCGCTCCGGCGTCCCGTTCACCCGCTTCCGCACCCGCGTGTGGCGCTTTTTGCGCGCTTCGTTTTTGTTTAACAGTGCCATGATGTCCGAGTTTCCTCTTGGCCCGCGCTCCTGCGACGTATCAGCGTCACACCCGCGAACCGGTATGAATAGGCAGGGCGACCCACCGGGTCGCCCCTACTCCTTGTCTACTTCTTGCCGCCCTTGCCGCCGCCTTTGCCGCCCGCCTTGCCGCTCTTGCCGGCCTTGCGGCGGACCAGTTCGCCCTGGTAGCGGATGCCCTTGCCCTTGTAAGGCTCCGGCGGCTTCAAGCGGCGAATAACCGCAGCCTGCTGGCCGACCGTTTCTTTGTCGATGCCGTTGATCGTGACGACCGGGCGGCGGGTACCCGTGTCCTGGCCGACATCGAACGTGATGCCTTCCAGCGGGACGATCGGGACGGGGTGCGAGAAACCCAGGCTCAGGGTCAGGCCGGCGCCGTCTTTGGCGGCGCGGAAGCCGACGCCTTCGATCTCCAAGACTTTCTTGAAGCCCGCCGAGACTCCGACGACCATGTTGTTGACCAGCGAACGTGTCAGGCCGTGCAAGGCGCGGTGGTTCTGGCTGTCCGTCGGGCGCTGCACCAGCAGCGTCGAGTCCTCCTGCCGGATGATCATGTCCGGGTGGACTTGGCGGACCAGGGTCCCTTTCGGGCCTTTCACCGTCACGGTCCCATCGGCGGCCGTCTGGATATCAACGCCCGTGGGGACGGGGATCGGAAGTTTACCGATACGCGACATGGGAAACTCCTTTAATACACAAACGCGAGCACTTCGCCGCCGATGCCCAGCTTGCGGGCCGCTTTGGCCGTCATAACGCCCTGGGAGGTGCTGACGATCGCGATGCCCAGGCCGCGCAGGACGGTCGGCAGTTTGTCATGGGAGCGGTACACGCGGAGGCCGGGCTTGCTGACGCGCTTCAGGTCGGTGATGACCTTTTCGCGGTTGCGCGCGCCGTACTTGAGGGTGATCTTGATCTTGTCCTGCACGGGCTGCTTGATGACTTCGTAGGACTTGATGTAGCCCTCGTCTTGCAGGATGCGGACGACTTCGACTTTGAGCTTGGACGACTCCAGCTCGAGCGAGTCATGATGTGCGCTGTTGGCGTTGCGGATGCGTGTCAGCAGGTCCGCAACCGGGTCACTCACCGGCATTGTTTCTTGTCTCCATCAGGCGGACGCGGCGTTCTTCGACGCGCCTCGATATGGTCGATTATCGGCCTCACCCCGTGAGGGCGAGGGGCTGCGGCTCTACCAGCTCGATTTGGTGACGCCGGGGATCAGCCCCTGGTGCGCCATCTCGCGGAAGCAGATGCGGCAGATGCTGAACTTACGCATATAGCCATGCGGGCGCCCGCAGAGCTGGCAGCGGTTGTAGGCGCGCACCGCGAACTTCGGCTTGCGCTTGGCTTTCTGGATCAGGGCTTCTTTCGCCAATTCATCTCTCCTCGTGTCGAAACCGGATTAGTATACCTGATACGCCCCGGTTTTAGCATCGCCGCCGCAAACCCCGCTACAGGGCGCGCTCGCCCTGGCGCTCGCCACGGAACGGCAGGCCCATCGCCTTCAGCAAGGAACGCGCCTCGGCGTCGTTGGTCGCGTTGGTGCAGATGATGATGTCCATGCCCCGGACGCGGTCCACTTTGTCGTAGACGATCTCGGGGAAGGTCAGCTGCTCTTTCAGGCCCATGGCGAAGTTGCCGCGCCCGTCGAACGAGTTGGGGTTGATGCCGCCGAAGTCGCGGACACGCGGGAGGGTGACGTTGAACAGGCGATCCAGGAACTCGTACATCTGCGCGCCGCGCAGCGTCACTTTGGCGCCGACGCGGGCGCCCTCGCGCAGCCGGAAGTTCGCAATGGACTTCTTGGCCCGCGTGATGACGGGCTTCTGGCCGGTGATGGTCGACAGGTCGCTCACGGCACCGTCGAGCAGTTTGGCGTCCCCGCCGGTCTGCCCCGCCGCGCCGACGCCCATGTTGACGACGACCTTCTCCAGACGCGGGACCTGCATAATGTTCTTGTAGCCGAACTCCTTCTGCAACGCCGGGATGACTGTTTCCTGGTACTGCGTCTTCAGGCGCGGCTGGTTTTCTCTCGTGTTAGGCATTCTCGATCACACTCCCACTCTTGCGGGCGACGCGGACACGGTTCCCCTCGGCATCCGCCTTGACGCCGATGCGCGTCACGTTCTTGGCGTCGGACGGATCAACAAGCTGCACTTTGGAGATGCTCATCGGGGCGGCCTGCTCGATGCGGCCCCCCTGCGGCTGTGTCGAGCCGCCCATCGCGCCCTGCCGCTGCGGCTGGGCCTTCTGGTGCTTGACCACGATGTTGATGCCCTCGATGACGACTTTGCCGTCGG
>CAXUCQ010000071.1:0-10538 GCA_964249295.1 uncultured Armatimonadales bacterium
AAGCCTTTGGCCTGTGACGACATTCCAAACTCCTTCATACTTTGGCGCGGGCAGCCGGTCGTATTCGGGCAACGTGCCGGCTTGATTATACCACGGGTTTTGGCCACAGATCTCCAAGTCCGGCCTTTGCCTGCTCACAGAGAAAGACGACGTATCCGGCCCGGTCTTGTAGGGCTCGGCGATCACCGAGCCGCTTTGCCGCCCTGCGTGTGCTATACTAGGCGCATATGGCAATCCTCGCGGCGATGGACATCGGCACCAACTCGGTGCGGCTGGCGGTGGTGGACACACAGCCCGGCGGGACGTGGACCACGCTGGCGTCCCAGAAACAGGTCGTGCGTCTGGGCGAGGGCGAGTTCGTCGCTGAGCCGAAGGGCCAGGGGAAGCGCGCCGACGGGGCCGGGCATCACCGGCTGACGGGCGACGCCATCGCGCGCGGCGCGCTTGTCTGTGCGCGCTTCGCCGAGGTCGCGCGGGGCTTCGGGGCGCGGGAGATCATCGCGCTCGCCACGGCGGCGGTCCGCGAGGCCGAGAACCAGGATGAATTCGTCGACCGCGTGCGCGCGCTGGCCGACCTGGACGTGCGTGTCATCTCCGGCCAGGAGGAAGCGCGCTTGATCTATCTGGGGGTTGCCAGCGGCATCGACCTGCCGCCCGGACAGCGGGCGCTGTTCATGGACATCGGCGGCGGCTCGACGGAGTTGATCGTCGGCGATGGTCAGAACTATGCGTTCCTGGACAGCCTGCGCCTGGGCGCCATCCGCCTGACCGCGGAGTTCGTCGCCGACGCCGCCCGTCCCATCCCCCCCAGCGTTTGGGCGGACCTGCAGCGCCAGGTGCGCTCGGCCCTGGCTCCCGCCGCGCGGGCGATCGCACAGGCGGGGTTCGCCACCATGTACGGGTCGTCGGGGACGGCCCAGAACGTGGCCGAGATCGTCGCCAACGCCCGCAGCGGCGCCGTCCCGACCTCGTTCCGCAACTATGAATTGACATTGGCCGACGTGCAGGCCGTCACCAAGCGGCTGTGCGCGATGACCCTGGAGCAGCGGCGGCGGGTCCCCGGCATCAACCCGGAGCGCGCCGACATCATCATCGGCGGGTCGGCGATCCTGCAGACCGTCATGGAGACCGTCGGGGCGTCGAGCATCCGCATCAGCGACCGGGGGCTGCGCGAAGGCATCCTGGTTGACCGGCTGCGCCGCGAGGCGTCCGTGTCCCCGTCAGCCGCAGACCCGGCTGCGGCCGAAGACATCGGGGCGCGGCGCCGCTCGATCCGCCAGTTGATGCGCGCCACGGGGGTCGATGAGGCCCACGCCGCGCACATCGTCCATCTTTCTTTGTCGCTTTTCGACCAGTGGAAGCGGCTGGGCCTGCACGACCTGGGGCGTTCGCGCGAGCTGCTCGAATACGCCGCCCTGCTGCACGACGCCGGTTTTTTCGTTTCGCACACGGATCACCAGCAGCATTCGTATTACCTGATCCGCCACTCCGAGCTGCTCGGCTTCAATGACCGTGAGGTGGAGATCATCGCCAACGTCGCGCTGTATCACCGCAAGTCGGCGCCGCGCGCCAGGCACCCGAACTTCGCCCGCCTGGATGCCAAGACGCAGCGCGTGATCCGTGTCTTGTCCTGTGCGCTTCGGCTGGCCGAAGCCCTGGACCGCAGCCACCTGCTGCTGGTGCGCGGCGTGCGCTGCGAGCGTCTGTCCAAGCCGGACCGCGTCTTGATGACCCTGGAAACGTCCGCCGACGCCCAACTGGAACTCTGGGCCGCCGAGGGTCAGGCCCCTGCGTTTGAGAAGACGTTTGATCTGCCGCTCGATTTTCGTGTCGAAAACGACGGGGCGCGGCGGACGGCGTCCGCCGCGCCCGTCGGAACAAAGGGCGATGTGGGGTAGTATGGGGAAAGAGGCCCCCCAGCCCCAATTCTGGGGGAGCAGGAGAACCGTCTCACGGAGCGCCTGGATAAACAAGTCTCTGACTCCCCCAGAATTGGGGGCTGGGGGGCCTCCGACGGCAACAGAATGAGGTTGTGATGAAAATGAAACGTGGGCAGACGGCTTTGCTCCTGTCCGGCGCGCTGGCGGTGGTCGTCGCCGGAGCCGTCGCCGAGGGCAAAAAGACGCTGGACGACCAGGTGCTGAAGGTCGGCGTGTCCGCGCCGGCGTATTCGCTGCTCGACCAGAACGGGCAGAGTCACACCCTGGCGCAGGACCGGGGCAAGGTCATTTTGCTGGCGTTCTACCCCGCCGACTTCACCGGCGGCTGCACCATCGAGGCGCATTCGCTCTCGGCGGCGGACAAAGACCTGCAGTCGCTCGGCGTCCAGGTCTACGGCGTCAGTGTCCAGGACCCGAAGTCCCATGCCGCGTTCTGCACCAAAGAAGGCATCCCCTACACGCTGCTGGCGGACACCCAGAAGGCCGCCTCGCGCGACTACGGCGTACTCATCCCCGCCGCCGGTGTTGCCAACCGCGTGACTTACATCATCGGCAAAGACGGCAAGGTCGTCTACGTCGATCCCAGCGTCAACGGCCATCTCACGACCTGCGGCACGGACTGGGTGCAGTGGCTGAAAGCGCACCCGCAGGTGACGGGCGCGTCAACGCCGGTCGCGGGTGCAGGACAGCCGGCGTCCACGCAGTCGCTCGTCGTGACCGCCTCAATAAACACAGCTTCGGGGACGCCCGCCGTGGCGACGCTGGGCGAGCGCGCGCCCGGCTTTTCGCTCCCCGACGTTCTGACCGGCGCCCAGACATCGCTGGACGCGCTGAGCCTGGGCAAGCACGCGACCGTCGTCATGTTCATCTCGACGCGCTGCCCGATCTCCAACGCCTATGATGAGCGGATGGCAGCCTTGGCCGACCAGTACGCGCCGCAGGGCGTCGCGTTCGTCGCCATCAACGCCAACCACAACGAGCCGCTGGGCGAGGTCCAGTCGCACACGCAGGAGCACAGGTTCCCGTTCCCGGTGCTGAAAGACGCCACCGACAAAGTCGCCGACGCTTATGACGCCCGCGTGACGCCCGAGACCTACGTCATCAACGCCGACGGGGTGTTGGTGTATCATGGCCGCATCGACAACAGCGACGACCCGAGCCAGGTGGTTTCACATGATCTCGCCGCCGCCCTGGACCAAGTCCTGGCCGGCCAGAACGTCGCCAAGGCCCACACCAAGGCCTTCGGCTGTTCCATCAAGAGGGCGTCGTGAGTATTAGGAAGTTCGCCCTAGCCGCGTCCCTGTTCGGGCTGGCGGGGGCGGCTCGCGCCGCCGCGCCCATCGTTACGCCTGCCGATGCTCCCGTCATCAAGAGGGCCATCGCGGCACAACGGGGCCATGTCGTGGTGGTCAACTTCTGGGCGACCTGGTGCGGCCCCTGCGTCGCCGAGTTCCCCGACCTCGTGAAGTTCGGCCATCAGTACAAAGCCAAAGGCGTCGTCGTCATGGACGTCTCCGCCGACCACAAGCAGGACCTCCCGACCAAAGTCCGTCCTTTTCTGGCGAGCCGCCACGCCGACTTCCCGGCCTTTGTGGAACAAGCCGTGGACCCCGAGCAGTTCATCGACGCCTTCGACCCGACATGGCAGGGCGAACTGCCCCGCACGCTGATCTACGATAAGCGTGGGAAGCTCGTCAAATCCCTGAGCGGCCCGCAGACTGCCCAGGCCTTCGCCGCCGCCGTCCGGCCTTTGCTGTGAGCGGCTGACCCCCTATCCGCCTTCGGCACCTAAGCACTGGCGCCCCGGAGGGTCCCCTCGCCGACGGGGAGAAAGGCCAATCACTACCGCGCTCAGCCTTTTGACATCCTGCTCCCCGCCATGTGCGAAGCCGCAGAGCCTAATGCCACTGGCCTTTCTCCCCGTCTGCGGGGGGACCCTCCGGGGCGCCAGTGCTTAGGTGCCGAAGGCGGATAGGGGGATGCCTACACCCGTCCGAACAGCAGGCAGGCGTTGATGCCGCCGAAGCCGAATGAGTTCGACAGCACGTAGTCCACGCGCTCCGAGCGGCCTTGCGGTTCTCGGATGTAGTCCAGGTCGCAGGCGGGGTCTGGGTCGAAGAGGTTCAAGTTCGGCGGCAGCCACTCGTCGCGCAGGGCCAGCAGCGAGATGGCCGCTTCCCAGGCGCCGGTCGCGCCGAGCGCGTGGCCGTGGAAGCCTTTCGTGCCGGAAACGGGGATGTGATACGCGGCGTCACCCAACGCTTGTTTGAGCGCCCCCGTTTCGGTGCTGTCGTTGAGCGTCGTACTCGACCCGTGGGCATTGATGTAGCCGATCTCGGACGGCGTGACGCCGCCCCGGCGGAGGCAGTCGCGCAGGCAGCGGGCCGCCTCCCTGCCGTCCGGGCGCGGCTGGGTCATGTGGAAGGCGTCGTTGGAGAAGGCGTGGGAGACGATCTCGCCGTAGATTGACGCGCCCCGCGCCTGGGCGTGGCCGAGTTCTTCCAGCAGCAGCATGGCCGCGCCTTCGGCCATGACGAACCCGTCCCGGCCCCCGTCGAACGGGCGCGACGCCGTTTGGGGGTCGTCGTTGCGCTGGCTCATGGCGTGAATCAGCGCGAAGGCCCCGAAACAGAGCGGGGAGAGCGGCGCTTCCGAGCCGCCCGCCAGCATCGCATCGGCACCCCCGTTCTGGATCAGATCGACGGCCCGGCCGATTGCGATGGGCGAGGACGCGCAAGAGTCGCCGTTGGCCGTCGCCGGCCCCGACACTCCCAGTTCGATGGCGATGTTGCTGGACCCCGCGCCGTTGAAGACGCTCAGCGCCAGCATCGGGTTGACGCCGCGCGGCCCTTCGGCGATGAACTTGGGGTACTGCTGCTCGGCGAACCCGACGCCGCCCAGCGCCGTCCCCAGGCAGACGCCGATGCGCTCCCGGTCTTCACGCTCCAGGTCCAGCCCGCCGTCGGCGACCGCCATCTTGGCGGCGGCCACGGCGAATTGGGAGAACTTGTCCAGGCGCTTGAGCTTGCGGCCCTCGAGATAGGGTGCGGGGTCGAAGTCGCGCACCTCGGCGGCGATGTGGGTCACGAACGGGGACGGGTCGAAGTGCGTGATCGGCCCCACTGCGGAACGGCCCGCGCGCAGGCCCGCCCGCAGGCCGTCCACGCCGATGCCGATGGGCGTGATGACGCCCATCCCGGTCACGACCACCCGCCGCGCGGGCCGCTCGAACGTCACGGTTGTTCCTCTTCCACGATTGTTTGAATCGTCGCCAGTGTCCGGCCCGCGATGGCATGGACGAAGTCCCGACCGACCAGGTCGCGCGCGAACCACCCGTTCAAGACGTCGAAGGGGTAGACGAGATCATGGGCGATGGTCACGCGCGTGCCGCGCCCCCATGGGTCCGGCTCCAAACTCCACACCACCCACATCCCGGTCGCCAAGCCGGCGATGTGCTTGAAGAAGATGCGGCCCGCCTGGGGGTCGCAGACCTGGACGCTGCGCCAGCGCACGGGGTATTGGATGCCCCGCAGCGGGAAGTCGTTTCGGACGCAGGCCATCTCGACCACCTTGCGATCCCCGTTGTCCGACTGCTCGAAAATCGTCACCGCGCGGTAGTGCGGCAGGATCTGCGGCCAATTCTGGATGTTGGCCGCCAGCGCGAAGATGCGCCCCAGCGGGGCGCGCATATAGACCGTGTTTTCCGTGTGCATGGTGTTACAGGGCCGCCAGGGCCAGGCGCAGGCCGTGGAGCGAGTACAGGTCGCGCGGGCGGGCCTGGTCGCCGACCGTCTGCAGCAGCAGCTCCGTCAGGCCCGCCGAGCGGCGCAGACGCTGGGACGCCCAGGCCAGCAGCGCCGGGGAGTGGACCACCCGCTGCACCAGGTCGCACAGGCGATAGCGGGGCAGCAGCTCGCGATGCCGCGCGGCGTCGTAGGGGCGCAGGGCGTGGGCGCCCGTGTCCCGCGCCTGCAGTGCGGCGTGGATGGTATCGGCGGCGAGCTGTGCGCCGCGCAGGGCGAAAAAGACGCCCTCGCCGGTGAAGGGGTTGATGAACGTGGCGGCGTCGCCGACCAACACTGCGCCGCCGTGCGTGGCGCGCGTCGTGTGATGGCCGAAGCAGCCGACCGAGTGGAGAGGCCCGGCCCGCCGGGCGCCCGCCATCTGCTCCCAGACGTGGGGGAACGAGCGGCATAGGCGCTCGTCAAAGTATCCCTCGCGGCGACCGGCGATGCGCCGCGCTTCCCCCGTGGGGACGACGATGTTGACGTTGCGCGCGCCGTCCGGCCCCGCCGGGGCGCCGACGCCGCAGCAGGCGTCCGAGCGGTCGGCGGGCAGGTGCATCGTCACGGCGTCGTCGGCGTCGCCCATCGTCATGCCGGTAAAATGCCCGACGAGGGCCAGCCGCTGCAAGCGGTGGATGGGGCGCACGACGCCCATCGTCCGCGCCAGAAGTGAGTGCGTGCCGTCCGCGCCGACAGTGATCGGGGCATGGTAGGCTGTCTCGCCATCGGAAACGCCGGTGACGTTCATGCCGTTGAACAGGATGCGGCGGGCGGCGTAGTTTTCCACCACACGAACACCGGCGGCGCAGGCCGTCCGCCGCAGCACGTCGTCCGTGACGACGCGGGGACAGGTCAGGGCCTGGGTCGTCCCGCCGAACGCGCGGCCCCCGTGAGGCACGATGGTCTCGCGCGTCAGGGGGGACGCGCCGCCGGCCAGCAGGGACGGCAGGACGCCGAGTTCATCGCGGAGGATGCCGACGGCGCCGGGGGTCAGGTATTCGCCGCACGGCTTCGGGCGGGGGAACACGGCGCGGTCGAGCAGCGTCACCTGGTAGCCGCGCCGCGCCAGGAAGATCGCCGTGGCGGACCCGGCGGGGCCGGCGCCGACCACCACGACGTCGCTCGTTGTTGCTGTCAAGTTGCGGGGCCTATCTAAGCGCGGAGTCAGTTCCCCAGGACTGAAGTCCTGGGCTGCTGAAGAGCAGACTGCCCGCCTTCGCGGGCGCAGAAAGAGCGTGCGGGGTCACTCCTCGCCCGCGAAGGCGGGCCGGCCGCGCCCTGGCCGCCCCGGCCTTCAGTCCTGGGGGCCTTCTTGTTGAACCCGTTTTACCCATTCTCACGCCTTTTGCCGCTTGTGCTGGACCAGGGCGATGCGGACGTAACCGTGGGGACACAGGCGCACGCCCTGGGCGCCGCTCAGGGCGACCATCTTGGCATACTCGCGGGGGGTGAACGCCCGGCGGACGCTGGCGGGGGCGTCGTGCCGGGTGAAGGCGTGCGCGCCGATCAGGGCCATGCCGGTCCGCACGGTCAGCAGGGTCAGCCGGTCCCGCCGCAGGTCGCTGACGACGAAGCCGCGCGTCGAGAGCGCGTCCATCGCCCGCAGCACGCGCACCGACAGGTCGAAGCCGAAGTGGTGGAACGCGAGGGCGCAGAGCGCGATGTCGAACGAGCGGGGGGCGAACGGCAGGCACAGGGCGTCGGCCTGGAGCACGGCCACGTCGGGGTGGCATTGGCGGGCCATTCGGAGCATGGCGGGCATGGCGTCGATGCCGACGGTGGTGATGTCGAGGCCGCGCCTGGCGCCCCACGCCTGGACGGCGTGGGGGATGTCGGCGGAACCCGTCGCGATGTCCAGGATGCGGACGGGCGTCCCCGGCGGCACGTCCCTGAGCAGCCGGGCGACATGGGACAGGACGGAGTGCGTCCCCCAGAACAGGCGGTTCGCCCGCGCCACGTCGCCCATGCTGTCGACGACCTCGGCGTAGGGCTTGGCGGGGTCGTCGATCTCCTCGGGTTCGTCGGCGAACGGCAGGTCGTTCCAGGACAAACAGCGTCCGGGCCAACACAGATAATGCTCAGGCCACGACATGGAGGGCCTCGGCCACGGCGCGGGCCGTGGTGTCTAGTTGCTCGTCGGAGTGGGCGGCGCTGACGAACGCGGCCTCGAACTGCGAGGGCGCGAAGTACACGCCGCGCTCCAAGAGGGCGCGGAAGAACGCGCCGTAGCGGGCGGTGTCGGAGGTCTTGGCGCTTTGGAAGTCAACGACCTTGGTGTCGGTGAAGAACAGCGTCATCATCGAGCCTAACCTGTTGATGCGGTGTGGGATTCCCAGCGCCCGCGCCGTTCCTTTGGCCGCGTGGGCCAGCGCGTGCATCTTCTCGTGCAGGCGGGTGTAGAGCGTGTCCTTCTGCGCCTCCAACAGCGTCAGTTGGGCCAGGCCCGCCGCGACGGCGAGGGGGTTGCCGGACAGGGTTCCGGCCTGGTAGACGGGGCCGACGGGGGCGACGGCGTCCATGATGTCGGCCCGGCCCCCATACGCGGCGAGGGGCAGGCCGCCGCCGATGATCTTGCCCAGGCACGTCAGGTCGGGCGTGATGCGGAACAGTTCCTGCGCGCCGCCATACGCCAGCCGGAACCCCGTGATGACCTCGTCAAAGAGCAGCAGTGCGCCGTCGAGTTGGGTCAACTCGCGCAGGGCGGACAGAAAGGCGGGCTTGGGCGGGACCACGCCCATGTTCCCCGCCACGGGTTCGAGCATGACGACGGCGACCTCGCCGGGGTGGGCGCGCATGGCCTCCACAAAAGCATCGGCGTCGTTGTAGGGCAGGGTCAGGGTGTCGCGGGTGAGGTTGGCGGGGACGCCCGCCGAGTCGGGCAGGTCGAACGTGGTCAGGCCCGACCCGGCGCGGGCGAGGAACCCGTCGGAGTGGCCGTGGTAGTTGCCCTCGAACTTGATGACCTTGTCGCGCCGGGTGAAGCCGCGCGCCAGGCGCACGGCGCTCATCACGGCCTCGGTCCCGGAGTTGACCAGGCGGACCTTCTCGACGGACGGCACGGCGGCGACGATCTTCTCGGCCAGGCGGACTTCGGCCTCGGTGCTGGCCCCGAAAGACGTTCCCTTAATGGCGGCGTCCGTCACGGCTTTGATGATGGCGGGCGGGGCGTGTCCAAAAATCAGCGGCCCCCAGGACATGACGTGGTCGATGTAGCGGTTGCCGTCCACGTCGAAGATGTACGGCCCCTCGCCGCGCTCCATGAACAGGGGCTGGCCGCCGACGCTCTTGAACGCCCGCACGGGGGAGTTGACGCCGCCGGGGATCAGTTTCTGGGCCTCGGCGAACAGGGCGGCGGAGCGGGCGTGGGTGAGGGCAGTCATGCCCCATTATACCCGGCGCCGGCGAGAGATAGCCTGGCTTATTCGCGTGTCCGCAAGGGGGCGGCACTCCGGGTCCACGGCGGCAGAAAGGGCAGGAACAGGAGGCACAGGAGCGCGGACGCCATGCCGGCCCACAGCAGGGCGTCCCAGCCCGACGCCCAGTGGCCGGGGCCGCCGAAGCGGGCGTAGATGGCCGCGCCGAGTTTGCCGCTGAGCGCGCCGCCCAGGGTGGAGGCGGCCAGGACAAGGCCGAACACCATGGCCTCGATGCGCGGCGGGCAGGCGTGCGCCGCCAGTGTGGTGATGCCCAGGTTGACCGTGATGCCCAAGGCGCTGGACAGCAGGCCCACGAAGGGGGCGGCGTGGGCGTCGCGCAGCCAGAACAGCGGCACGGCGGCGAGAACGGCCATCGCCACGACGCCGCCGGTCAGCACGCGCGCGGGCAGGCGCGGGGCGCACAGGCCGAAGGCCACGATGCCCAAGACCTCGCCCGCCGATGTCCACGCGCCCAGGTTGCCGATGAACTGAGGGTGGAAGCCCAGCGCGTCCACCATGAAGTAGAACTGGGCCGCGCCGGTTTTGGGCGTGATCTGCACGGCGAAGACGAACGCGATGACGGCCCACAGCGCGCGGGACTGGAGGCCCTGGCGCAAGGCCGTCCGTGTCTGCGCCCGGTCCGCGCGGGCCGTCTGCACAGTGAGGTCGGGGGCATCGACTGTGCCGGACACGACGCGGCGCTCGTGGATCAGCGCGACGAACGGCAGGGCGAGCAGGGCCGCGCCCGCCGCCGCCCGGAAGCAGGACGCATAGGACCAGTGCTGTGTGACGTAGCCGCTCAACCGCGCGCCCCAGAGGATGGTCATGGCGGACGGCGTCAGCCACTGGATCGTTTGGAGCTGGCTGATGCGCCCGACGGCGTTGCCGACCCGCACGGACACGGCCTCGATGATGACCAGGCGCAG
Source organism: uncultured Armatimonadales bacterium (assembly GCA_964249295.1). GTDB lineage: Bacteria > Armatimonadota > Armatimonadia > Armatimonadales > Capsulimonadaceae > CAZZVX01. The sequence continues at coordinate 10,068 of CAXUCQ010000071.1, forward strand.
GTACACGCCCGTCAGCGCCGTGAGCACGCCCAGGACGAGGGGCGCGTAGGAAAAGCGCGGCGACAGCAGGGCGAGCAGCGCATAGCCCGCCGCGTTCAGCGCGACCCCCAGCGCGAAGTAGGACTTGCGGTGCCGGCCCCACAGCGGGAATATGTCCGCCATCGCGCCCAGCAAGGGCCGCAGGTAGGACGGCAGCAGCAGCAGGACGGCCAGGGTTGCGAAGCCGCCGGGGTCCAGCCCCAGTGGGTCTTTGTAAAGAAAGTTGAGCTTCTCCGCCGACAGGGCCGTGGTCAGGACCAGGACGGTGTTGACGCCCGCCAGCAATGCTGCCGTGCGCCGGAAGGCGCGTTGGGCGTCGGGGGCGAGGGTGTCGAAAGATAGGGTTGTGGTCATAAGGGTAGAAGGAGGCCCTGCCGCGTCTTTTGGCCTCTCCCCCGGCTCGCCGAGGCTCGCCCTCCCCTCCCCTAAAGG
>CAXUCQ010000072.1:0-7409 GCA_964249295.1 uncultured Armatimonadales bacterium
GTCACGCACCTCGCCGAGGTCGTCGTAGCGGCGGCCGCGGTGCATGGTCTGCCGATCCGTTTGAACGACGAAAGTGATTCGCAGATCAGACTCACACCGACGCAGCAGGACGCTTTGTTCGCCGCTCTGGAACGCCCGCCACGGGGGTATGTCTCCCCGGACGGCGCCGGGCGTCCCGGCCTTTGGCTGGTCTCGGCGTGCGCCGTCTCCCGCCCCGGCCCCGCTCTGTGCCGGCAGCGGGACGCCGTCGCGCTGCGCTTGATGGAGGCTCAGCGTGCCGACGGTTTTCTGGCCGGGGGCGGCGACGCGGGCCGCTGGAGTCGGGATCAGGTCAGCGCCCACAGCCAAAACCTGCGCGGCCTGTTGGCCTATTACGCCGTCTCTCATCAGCCGGCCTCGATCTATGCCGCCATGCAGGCGGGCGATCTCGTGGCGACGCACACCCCTGCCTCAGCGACCGTTTCGGGGGGCTGGGGGCCTCTGGTGCTGCCGCTGACTCAGCTTTATCAGGCGACGGGGGAAACGCGATACCGGCGGTGGGCTGAGCAGCGCGCGGCGGCGGGCGATACGGACGGTGCCGGCTTCTGCGCCCTCTACGCGGCGACCGGCCAGCGGCGCTATCTGCAGGACGCGCGGCGGTGGGAACAGGAAAGCGCCCGTCACCGGCCGGACCCCGGTCTTTCGACATGCTTGTGGAGCCTGACGGGGGGCCGGGTGTTCCTGTCGGCCTGGCGCGCGTATCCCGTCTTAGGTCCTTGTCCGACTGTCCTCGGCCCGGCAGCCGGTGTCCGGTCTGTGGGCGGGCTGCCCGTCTCCGCCGCAGAACACAGCAGCCTCCGCCCGATGCCGCTGGGGCAGCGCGTCACCCCGAGCCTTTTCATGGCGGCTAGCGGCCCGCCGCACGTCCTTCAAACAACAGCGAAACGGCCCCGGCGTATGCCGGGGCCGTTTCTGGTGGAGGTCTCCACGCTGGCGGCTCAGTATGGTCCGTAGTTCTGCTGACCTGTGTAGGCGTTCGTCCCGCTCAGACCCCACAGGGCGAACTGGCCGTTGGGGTCGGCCCACAGCGCCCGCGCCGTGCCGTCCGGGGCCGCCGTCAGGCTCTGCGCTGTGAATCCCGAGTACGGCCCGTAGTTCTGCTGGTCGAGGAAGTGATTCGTCACGTCCAGACGCCAGAACGCCGCCTGGCCGTCCGCGTTGGTCCATAAGACGCGCGTGTTGTTGTCCGCGCCGGTCGAGACGGTCGCGGCCGTCCAGCCGCTGAACGGCCCGTAGTTCTGCTGGTCGAGGAAGTTGTTGTTGGCGTCCAGACGCCAGAACGCCGCCGCGCCGTCCGTGTTGGTCCACAGCAGGCGTGTCTTCAGGTCCGCGCCGGTGGTGATGGATGCGGCCGTCCAGCCTGAGAAGGGGCCGTAGTTCTGCTGGCTGACGTAACGGTTGGCGGGACCGAGCAGCCATACAGCGGCCTGTCCATCCGTGTTGTCCCACAGCAGGCGTGTGTATCCGTCCGTCCCGACGGAGAGCGCCGCCGCCGCGTATCCCGAGTACGGGCCGTAGTTCTGCTGATCCACGAACCGGTTCTGCGCGTCCAGCCGCCACAAAGCCGCCGTGCCGTCCGTGTTGGTCCACAGGACGCGGGTGTAGCCGTCCCTCCCGGCGGCGACGCTCCGGGCGCTCCAGCCGCTGAACGGCCCGTAGTTCTGCTGGTCGAGGAAGTTGTCGCCGGCGTCCAGCCGCCAGAACGCCGCCGCGCCGTCCGCCCGGTCCCACAGCAGGCGCGTGTCGCCGTCCGATCCGGTCGTTTCGGCTGTCGCCGTCCAGGCGGGTGTGATCGAGGTGATACGCACGAAGTTGCTTTGCGCGACGTTCGTGCCTGACTGATAGTTGTACAACGGCAGTTGATTGAAAGCCGGTCCGTAAACCGAGCTTGCATCGTAGACCGGCAAGGCACCGATGTTATCCATCACAGACAAGCTCGCGCTGTCAACGATCTTGCCGAACACAGTAAAGGGGCCTCCGTCAGAGGTTCCATCGAGGAGTGAGGAATTATCCTCCTCATTGAAGAACCACTCATCCGTGCCGCTGTTCGGGCCGGTCGACAGCGCCATGGCGATCGTGCCGCGCGTGTTGGAGACGTGTGCCTCACTGGTGATCGGCCCGTTGGCGGTGATCTGGGAAACATTCGCTTTGGCATCGACGGTGTAGCCGCCGCCCTGGATGACGAACTTCGAATTCCCGTTCGACGCCGAGCGGTGGATGAAGGAACTGTTGTAAGCGCCGGAATTGACGTAGCTGAGGAAGTTGGCGACGGTCTTGGGGGTCACGTCGGGGTACAACTGGACGCGCATATCGCCCTGTGTCGTGTGGAAGACGTACACGGGGTCCCGGCTGCTCTGGGCGCAGACCGGCACGGCGCAGACCGCGGACGCGAGAAGGCACAGCGCGAGCGCCGTGGCTCGACAGCAAGCGTTCGGCGGGCGGATGGGACGACGGAGCATAGGAACTTTCTCCTGAAAACGAAGGCGCGGGCGGAAAACGGCCGCGACCGCCAGCGGACGGCAAGGCGATGCGGCACGGCCATTGTAGCACGGAACGAGTCGCTTTGCAAGGCGCACGACGCGGAAGCCCCCTCCCGCAGTTGGGGGGGCTTCCATGTGACGTATGCGTCAGCCGTCGCGGGTTCAGAACGGGCCGTAGTTCTGCTGGCTGACGTAGTGGTTGCTGGAGTCCACGTCCCACAGCGCGATCTGGCCGCTCACGTTCGCCCACAGCGCGCGGGAAGACGCATCCGGCGCACCGCCCGCCAGACTCCGCGCCGACCACCCGGCGAACGGGCCATACTGCTGCTGGCTGACGTAGCCGTTGGCCGGGTCCACCAGCCAAAACGCCATCGTGCCGCCCGTGTTGGCCCACACCGCCCGCGCGTAGCCGTCCGCGCCCGCGCTCAGCGACGTGGCCGTCCAGCCGGAGAAGGGGCCGTAGTTCTGCTGGCTGACGTAGACGTTGCTCGGGTTTAGCAGCCAGAAGGCCGCCGTACCGTCGGTGTTGGTCCACAGCACCCGGCTGTCGCCGTTCGGCCCGGTAGAAACACTCTTGGCCGTCCAGCCGCTGTACGGCCCGTAGTTCTGTTGGTCCACGTAGCGGTTCCCTGCGTCGAGCCGCCAGAGGGCCGCCTGACCACTCGCGTTGGTCCACAGCACACGGGTGTCGCCGTCAGGCCCGGTCGACATCGAGGCCACGCTCCAGCCGGCATAGGGGCCGTAGTTCTGCTGGTCAATGTAACTGTTCTTGGCATCCAGCCGCCAGAACGCCGCCGCGCCGTTCGGGTTGGACCACTGGACCCGCGTGTTCTGGTCCGGGCCGGGGGAGAGGGATTGCGCTGTCCAGCCGGGGAAGGGGCCGTAGTTCTGCTGGCTGACGTAATGGTTGCTGGGGTCCAGCAGCCAGAACGCCGCCGTGCCGTTGTAGTTGTCCCACAGCAGGCGCGAGTAGCCGTCCCCGCCCACCGACAGCGACGTGGCCGCCCAAGTACGAACGAGTTGTGAGTAGGCGACGAGGACATGCCCCGCCGGTACAAGTAGCAGACCCTCTCCGGCAGCCATGCCCGTTAGCGGTTGCGAAACATTTTGCTCGTCAGGCCCGGCGATTGGCGCCCCGACGTTGTCGCTCCAAACCTGAGCACCCGTACTGGGGTTGAGAGCGAACAAGGTGCCGCCTCCCGCCCCATAACTACCGCCAGAGGTCCCGACATACACAAACCCGTTTACGACAAGCGGAGCCGTCACGACGCTGTTGGGTGAACCGTTGCTGAATGTCCATAAGATGTTGCCGCTAGAAATGTCTGTGCCCTGGACATTTCCATTCGCATCCACGGTGAACTCACGACCAGCGTCAAACGCAGGTGCTTTATAGTTGTAAGAGCCTGTGTGGCCGACTTCTGCCCCTGTCATGCCATCGAAAACAAAGACGCCTGCGTCGCGGGCGTAAAGAAGGCCGTTGTAAAAGACGGCCGTCTTTCCGCCGCCCCCCTCGATTCCAGAATCGTAGTGCCAAATAAGGCCGCCAGACAGATCAAACTTGTAGGTCTGAGGTCCAGCATAGGACACATAAACGCCATCATCAGTCACAACAGGCGACGAGTCGTCTCCATTCTCAACGGAGGCCGTCCAGTTGATGGCCCCATTAGTTTCGCTCACCGCGTACAACGTCCCGCCAGAGCCGGCCCCGCCTACATATACGACTCCGCCGACGGCGGTCGGCGCAGAACTGAACGAGTATTGTCCCGGCAGTTGCACGCTCCAGCCGGGTGTGCCTGTTGCGGCATCGAACGACCGCATCAGACCATCGTAGTTGACGACAAACAGTTTGCCCGCATCATAAGCAGCGGCAGAAAAGTAGTACGTGCCTGGGAGGCTGACTGGGCCCCAAGCTATCCTGCCGGTCGCCGCATCCAGGGCGTAGAGGTTGGTGCCGTATGACCCTCCACTGGTTGCAGTCGTGACAAAAACCTTGCCGCCAGCAATCAAGGGATAGGAAATGCTTCCACCCAAGTCGATGGACCACTGTTTTGCAAGTGGCGGCGTCAGGTTAGCTGTGGTCACAGACCCTGTGTGAGCCGGGTTAATCTGGTAGGTCACGGCATCGTCTGCATCAGCGTGGGCGGGACAATGCATCACGGCTAGGCCCGCACCGTAGGCGGCCAGCAGACGGCACAAGCGTTTTAGGTGCATGTGGAGAGTTCCTTTTCGTGCGTGTTGTGTTTGACAAGCCCGTGACGGCGGATCAGGGCCAAAACTGTCAAAGGTGGTGAGGAAGGCGCGATGGACATCAGCTTGGAGCAGACAAATTGTATCATCTTATGATATGAGTTGTCAACAGCGCAGAAACGTGCCTGCGCCTAAGGCGTGCCCCTCTGTCATAGCCATCAGCCGGTTTGAGAGACTGACTATCACGCACAGAAAGCCCCTTCCCATATCGGGAGGGGGCTTTCTTGTTGGATGCCAACCAGGGTTTAGGTGCCTTCCTGCCAGGAGGCGAGGTACTTGACCTGCTCGGGGGTGAGGGTGTCGATCTTGACGCCGAGGGCTTCCAGTTTCAGCCGGGCGATCTCGGTGTCGATCTCCTGGGGGACGGTGTAGACGTTCTTCTCCAGGCTTTTGGCGTTCTGGGCCATGTACTCGGCGCTGAGGGCCTGGTTGGCGAAGCTCATGTCCATGACGCTGGCCGGGTGGCCTTCGGCGGCGGCCAGGTTGATCAACCGCCCTTCGCCGAGGATGAAGACCTTGCGCCCGTCTTCAAAGGCGTACTCGTCGACGAAGTCGCGCACTTCGCGCTTGGTGGCGGTCATCTCTTCCAAAGCGGGGATGTCGATCTCGACGTTGAAGTGGCCGGAGTTGGAGACGATGGCGCCGTCCTTCATGGCGGCGAAGTGTTCGGCGCGGATGACGTCTTTATTGCCCGTGACCGTGCAGAAGAAGTCGCCGATCTTGGCGGCGTCGGCCATCGGCATGACCTGGAAGCCGTCCATGGTCGCTTCGAGGGCGCGCAGGGGGTCGATCTCGGTCACGACGACCTGCGACCCGATGCCGCGGGCGCGCATGGCGAGGCCCTTGCCGCACCAGCCGTAGCCGGCGACGACGAAGACCTTGCCGGCCAAAAGCACGTTGGTGGCGCGGACGATGCCGTCGATGGTGCTCTGGCCCGTGCCGTAGCGGTTGTCGAAGAAGTGCTTGGTCTGGGCGTCGTTGACGGCGATGATCGGGTAGGCCAGGACGCCGTCCTTGGCCATGGCGCGCAGGCGGATGACGCCGGTCGTGGTTTCTTCCGTCCCGCCGATGATGTTCTCGATCAGCTCGCGGCGCTCGGTGTGGATGATGCCGACGGTGTCCGCGCCGTCGTCCATGGTGAAGTTGGGCTCGTGGTCGAGGGCGCTCAGGATGTGCTGGTAGTAGGTGTCGTTGTCCTCGCCCTTGATGGCGAAGACGCCGACGCCGTAGTGCTGGACCAGGGCGGCGGCGACGTCGTCCTGGGTGGAGAGCGGGTTGGAGGCGCACAGGATGACGTTCATGCCGCCGGCCTTCAGGGTCCGCATCAGGTTGGCGGTCTCGGCGGTGACGTGCAGGCAGGCCACGGCGGTCAGGCCGGCCAGCGGCTTTTCGGCTTCGAAGCGCTCGCGGATGGAGCGCAGCACGGGCATCTCGCGCTCGGCCCATTCGATGCGGCGGCGGCCCGCATCGGCCAGGGACAGGTCTTTGATGTCGTAGGTGGGGCGGCCCACGGGCAGGTCGCCCAGGGTGGCGCCGGTGGTGGTCGGTTCGACGGTGGTGGTCATGTGTGGTCCTTTCGGGTATGGCCCCCCGGCCCCCAATCCTGGGGGAGTAGGAGGCGGGTTGAGCGGTGCGTCGGTCGGGTCGGTGTCGATGCCCGGTCATGAAGACCTAGCCATGAATGGCCGGGCTGTTCGTGCCGGGCGCGGGAAGCCCCTGCGGGGCTGGAGAACGGGGAACAGAAGGTCAGCGGCCTCCTTGCAGGAGGCGGAGGCCTTTCTGTTCCTCCCAGCGCAGCCACTCGGCGACGTCGTCGGAGGGGCGCAGGAACGGGGACGCGGCGGCGGCGCGCAGGCGGGTCCGGGACAGCGCGACGACGGACGGGTTGCCGGTGCCGATGACCTCGGGCGTCTCGCCGAACGAGGCCAGAATGGCTTCGCGGTCATCGAGCAGCAGGGTCATGAGGTCGTCGCCGCTGCTGACGATCTGGACCAGGACGCCGCGCCCGGCGGCGTCGGCGAGCGCGGACTCGAGGGCGTCGCGGGCGACGGGGGGCAGGGCGCCGACGACGGTGCGGCGGGCCGTGCCGAGTCGCACGGCGGTCTGGGCCAGGCCGGCGACGGCGTTGCCGTGCCAGAGCGGCGGCAGGGCATCCCCCGGCGCGGCTTCTTGGATGTCGCTGAGGGCGTCGCCGAGACTTTCCAGCATCTCCGCGTGGCGGCGCTGCGCCTGGGCGAGCAGGGAGTCCGGCAGGACGGCGGCGTAGCGCACGGGGTCGCCGGGGAGTGCAACGGCGCCGCCCTTGCGGGCCAGGCCGTCGACGGCCTCGTAGGATTTGGAGGTCGGGATGCCGGACGCCTTGGCCGCCGCGTAGCCGGTCAGCGGCCCCTGTCGCAGCAGGCCGAGATAGGCACGGGCTTCGTAATCCGTCAGGCCGAGGAGGTCCGTCAACTGTTGCGCTATGTTATTCACCACTACGGTGGTTAGTATAGCATAGCTTTGGGGGTTTGTCAAGGAGAACAGCGGTCGCATATGGAGGACGACCCAGCGTAGGGAAGGGGGGCCCCCCCGGGGGGCCCCCAGGGGGCCCCGCCGGAGGGGGAGGGGCCAGACGCCCCATCGCTTCATCCACGCTGGCCTTGA
>CAXUCQ010000072.1:7419-10473 GCA_964249295.1 uncultured Armatimonadales bacterium
CTATGGGGCCGCGTCCTCTGGGAAGGGCGAATCGTCCTCTCCCTCTGGGTAGGGGCGACCCGCTGGGTCGCCCCTCCCTACGCTGGGTCGCCCTGGAAAAAGTCCAGTCGGCAGAGCTTTTCACCCGTTGATTTTCAGTGTTCTTCGTGGGCAATCATCAAAGCCGTGATGCAGCCACCTGACGCCGACGGATGGAGTCTGGGAACCGATGGGAGTACGCTTCGTGTTGTGACGGCGTGGGCGGCATCGCCCGGAGGTGGAAACGATGAATGCAGCCGTTCTGCATGGCGTGGGCGAAGAATTGAAAATCGAAGACGTGCCGCGGCCCGAATGCGGGCCGGGCGAGGCGCTGGTGCGGGTGCGGGCGGCGGCGCTCAACCACCGGGACGTGTGGATTCAGCAGGGGCAGTATGCGGGATTGAAGTTCCCGATCATCCTCGGCTCGGACGGCGCAGGCACGGTCGAAGCGGTCGGGAGCGAGGATGACGGCGGCTGGGTGGGCCGCGAGGTGGTCATCAATCCGGCGCTGGATTGGGGGACAAACCCCAAGGCGCAGTCGAAAGAGTTCCGCATCCTGGGGCTGCCGGACGACGGGACGCTGGCCGAGTTGGTCAAAGTCCCCATCGGCAACCTACACGCGAAGCCGCCGCACCTGTCTTGGGAGGAAGCGGCCGCCGTGACGCTGGCGGCTCTGACCGCGTACCGCGCGGTCGTGACGCAGGGGCAGGTCCAGACTGGGCAGAGCGTCTTGGTCACGGGCATCGGCGGCGGGGCCGCCGGGTTCGCCCTGCAGTTCGCCACGGCGCTGGGCGGGCGCGTCTATGTGACGTCGGGCGACGAAAAGAAGCTGGCGATGGCGCGGGACCACGGCGCGCTAGGCGGGGCGAGTTACAAGACTCAAGATTGGGCGCAAGCCCTGGCGGCGCAGGCGGGCGGCGGCTTCGACCTGGTCATCGACAGCGCGGGCGGCGAGGGTTTCGCGGACCTGATCGACGCGGCCAATCCGGGCGGGCGGATCGTCTTCTTCGGCGCGACCCAGGGAAATCCGGCGGGGCTGGACATGCGGAAGGTGTTCTGGAAGCAGTTGACGCTGCAGGGGACGACGATGGGGCGGCCCGAGGAGTTCGCGGCCATGCAGGAGCTTTACGCCGCCGAAGATCTGCACCCGGCGCTGGACCAGGTCTTCCCCCTGACCGACATCAACCAGGCGTTCGACCGCATGAACACGTCGGCACAGTTCGGGAAGATCGTCGTTGCCATTCCCACGGAATGAAATGGAGGACACGATGAAGACTCTTTACACGGCCCATGCCACGGCAATGGGCGGACGGGCCGGCCATGTGGAAACAAGCGACGGCGCGCTGAAACTCGATCTGGCCGTTCCCGCCGCGATGGGCGGGGGCGGGACGCGCGGCGGGACCAACCCCGAGGAACTGTTCGCGAGCGGCTATGCGGCCTGTTTCGGCGGCGCGCTGGAGTTTCTGGCGCGGCAGCAGAAGATAGAGACGGGCGAAGTTCGTATCAATGCCGCAGTCGGCATCGGCCCGGACGGGTCGGGCGCGTTCGGGCTGGCGGTCACGCTGGACGTGACGGTGCCGGCGCTCGACCAGGCCGACGCCGAGGCGCTGGTCCACGCGGCGGACCAGGTCTGTCCCTACTCCAACGGCATCCGGGGCAACGTCGAGGTGACGCTGAACGCACACGGCGGCGCGTAGCGGCCCGGCAGTCGCCGGAGCAGTCTTCGGCACGAAAACGCTCTCGTTTTTCCCTCCCTTCTTCCCAATAATGTTACCAGTGTCCGCACGCCTGCGGGACGGACACGGCACCATCTCGGAAAGAAGAGAGGATCGAAGTGACGAAAGCAACTCTGCGAACGAATGCGTTAGGATTTCTGGCGGCCATCCCCTTGGCCGTCGGCGGGGGTCACGCTGCCCAGGCACAGGTTCCGGGCGGCCAGACAGCGGGCGACACGGCGGTGACGTTCCGCGTCAGCACGCTCGGACTGGGGACGGAGCTGAGCAAACAGGTCGGGCGCCGCTTCGCCGGTCGGCTGAGCTTCAACGACTACTCGTACAGCGCGAGCAGCACGTATCAGCACGTCGCCTATAACGCGAACCTGCACCTGAACAGTTTCTCGGCGCTGGGAGACTTCTACCCGTCGGCGCGTGGCGCCTTTCATCTGACCGGCGGGCTGGTCATCGACAACAACAAGCTGACCGGGGTGGGTACGCCCGCCGGCATGAGCGGCACCCAGACGTTCACCCTCAACGGCCACACCTACACCGTCGGTCAGGTCGGCTCGCTGAACGGACAGGCGACGTTCGCGCGGCTGGCGCCGTATTTGGGGTTCGGGTTCGGCAACCCGAACGCGGGTGGCTCGCCGCTGCGCCTGCTGCTCGATCTGGGCGTCGTGGCGCAGGGCAAGGCGGACCTGTCGCTGACCGCGACCGGCGCGGCCGCCGACCCGAGCCTCGCGGCGGACGTGGAGGCGCAGCGCCGGGCAACGCAGTCGGACCTGAACAAGTTGCAGTTCTTCCCGGTCGTGTCCGTCGGCTTTGCGTACCACTACTAGAGTAAAGCCGACGACGAAAAAGAGCGCCGCATGAAAATGCGGCGCTCTTTTTCACGTCTGGAAGGCGGACTAATCCCGGACGAACGGGAGCAGGGCGACTTCGCGGGCGCGCTTGATGGCGATGGCGACCATGCGCTGCTCCTTGGCGGTGGCGCCGGAGCGGCGGCGCGGGACGATCTTGCCCCGGTCGTCGGTGAACTGTCGCAGCAGCGTGACGTTCTTGTAATCGACGTAGGTGATCTTGTTGATGGTCAGGTAGCTGACCTTGCGGCGCTTGAAGCGGCGGTTTTTGTTGCCGCCGGGGGCGCTGGGGCGGGCCGGACCGCGTCCGGGGCCGCCGGAACCGTAAGCCATGGTGTTCGTAATCCTCTCGGTGCGATTCTCGCCGCCTCGGCGGGCGGCGCGACTTGCGGAATGGTGTGGTAGAGACCGGACAGTATATCACATTGGGAGCCGGGAAGTCAACCGGCACGTAAGAAGCC
>CAXUCQ010000073.1:0-10457 GCA_964249295.1 uncultured Armatimonadales bacterium
CCGCCCTCCCTCGTATTAGACCTGTTGCGTCGGCGTCCCAGGACTGAAGTCCTGGGCTGCCGCAGAGAGGACTGCCCGCCTGCGCGGGCGCAGAACGAGCGGAAGGGACGAACGGTTCCACTCCTCGCCCGCGCAGGCGGGCAGTCTGCACTTTGCAGCCCAGGACTTCAGTCCTGGGACGCCGACGCAACAGCTCCGCTGTGGCGCAAGTGCCTGCGGTTTCTGCCGTGCGCGTTGCTTCTCCTCGCCGCCCCCTTGTGCCGGGCGGACAACTACGCCCTGATCGTCGGCATCGACCAGTACCAGCAGAGCCAGCGGATCAACTCGCTCGAAGGCGCGGGCAACGACGCCCGCGCCCTGGCGAAGACGCTGCAGGACGTGGCGGGCGTCCCCGCCGGCAACATCCGCCTGCTGGTCAGCGGAACGGAGCCGGAGCCGACCGGCTCCCACATCTCCGACGCGCTGGAACAGATGAGTCGCAAAATCCGCCCCGGCGACACCCTGTACGTGCTGTACAGCGGCCATGGCATCGAGATGGACGGCAAGAGCTACCTGGTCCCCTGGGACGCCGACGCGCGCACCGAAGCCAGCCTGCAGCGGACCGTGCTGCCGACCTCCGAGCTGCGCGACCAGCTCTCGCACGTCCCCGCCAAGACACTGCTGCTCGCCTTCGACATGTGCCGCACCGACCCGCGCAAGGGCGCGCGCGACCTGGGCAGCAACAATCGGCTGGGGCCGGACCAGGCGGGTGGCCTGCAGGTCGTCTCCGCGAAGAGCGGCAAGGGCGCCGGGCCGCAGGACGTGATCACCCTGTTCGCCTGCAGCGAAGGGGAGCGGAGCTGGGAGTGGGAGGACAAGGGGCGCGGGTTTTTCAGCTACTATCTGGAGCAGGGGCTGCGCCGCCAAGCCGCCGACGGCCAGGGCGTCGTGCGGGCGAGCAGCCTGGTCGCGTACCTGCAGAAGAACGTCTACAGCGCCGTCGAGACGGCGGAAGGCACGGCCCAGACGCCCTACCCGATGCTCGACCCCAAAGAGGCCGCCAATGTCATCCTGGCTTCCGGCGTGTCCATGACCTCCGTCGCGCCAGCGGCGGACTACTCCGTGCAGGGCCGCTACGGCGAGGCCCTGCAGCAGGGCTTCGGATTCTACCAGGCCAAACAATACCCGTTCGCGCTGGCGCGGTTCCAGACGGCGCTCAGCCTCCAGCCGAACTCCGCCAAGGCCGCCGACGCCGTCGGGCGCAGCGAACTGGCGATGAAGAACAACGCCCAGGCGGAGACCTATTTCCGGCAGGCCGTCCAAATGGACCCCCAGGACGCCCACACCGCCGCCGACCTCGCCGACCCCCTCGCCGCGCGCGGCGACGCCGCCGAGGCCATGCCGCTGTACAAGGCCGCGCTCCGGCTCGACCGCAGCAACGTCGCGCCGGTGCTGTCCTACGCCGCGCTCTGCCACAAGGTCAGGGACGACGACACGGCGCTCCGTCTGCTCCACCGCGCCTACATCCTCAACCCGAAAGACCCGCACCCGTGGGACATGCTCGGCGGCATCGACGCCGACAGCGGGAACCTCCCCGCCGCCGAACTCGCCTACCGCCACGCCGTCCTGCTGGACACGTTCGGCGGCCAGTACCTGCAGCACCTGACGCTCTGTCTGATCCGGGAGGGCAAGGTCGGTAATTCCAAAATGAAGTCTCGCCTGCCGAAGATCGGCGGCTTCCGGCTGTGAAAGTCTTCTCGGGTGACGGAAAGCGCGGCGGCGTACAGGTATAATAGCGTCCTATGTGCCGAATACTGGTTGTGGACGATGAAGAGGAAGTGCGCGAGGCCATCCAGCGGCGTCTGGAGCGCGAAGGCTACCGGGTGGAAGTCGCCGCCAACTCCGAGGCGGGCATCGACCGGATGCAGCACGCGCTGCAGGCGTATGACATCGTCATCACCGACATGAGCATGGAAGAGGCGGACGCCGGGATTCGTATTTTAGAGGGCGCGATGGCGCGGGACGTGTTCACCGAGGTCATCATCCTCACGGCCTACGGCAACGTCGCCAACGCCGTCGAGTGCATGAAGCGCGGGGCCTTCGACTACGTCGAAAAGAACATGCCCGGCGTGGACGTGTACGAGCTGCTCTGTCTTAAAATCCAGCAGGCCGTCGAGCGGCGCCGCTCCGCCGTGGACACGGTCCGACGTTTGGAAGCCTTCACCCAGGGACGCGCGCCGGTCACCCGATAACTCACGCATCAACCTATGGTACAAATCACGGCAGAACTCTTGCAGTCGTGGGACGAGTCTTCCCGCCGCGAATGGCTCCTGACCAACGGCATCGGCGGCTATGCGTCCGCCTCGATGTCGGGCGCGAACACGCGCCGCTACCACGGGCTGCTCGTCCCCGCCTTCACGCCGCCCCTGGGCCGCGCCGTGCTGTTCTCCAAACTGGAAGAAGAAGTGCGCGTCGAGGACTCGCTGTACCTGCTGTCCGCCAACAAATACCCGAGCGTCGTCCAGCCGCAGGGCTTCCGACACCTGACCTATTTCGCGTCGTCCCCCGTCCCCTGCTTCACCTACATCTTCCACGAAGGCACCGTCGTTCTGGAGAAGTGCGTCTGGATGCCGGCGGGCCGGAACACGGTCTACATCCGATATAAGCTGGTGAAGGCGCCGGAGCCGGTCCGCTTGGGACTGGTGCCGCTGATGGCCTACAAAGACTATCATTCCGAGCAGCACCGCTGGGACGGCTTCCACGGCACGACGACCTCCGAGGCCGATGGGCGCTGGAAGTTCGTCGCCTATGAAACGGCTCACCCCCTGTATTTCGGCCTGGACGCGCCGTTCGCCTGGTCCGGGCATAGCGGCTGGTTTTACAACATGGAGCACCCCCGCGAACAGGAGCGGGGGCTGGACTACACCGAAGACCTCTACTGTCCCGGACGCTGGGACGGGACGCTGGCGCCCGAGCAGACCGTCACACTGACCGCGACCGTCGAAACGACGCCGCCCGAGCCGGCCGAGACCGCCCTGCAGGGCGTCCTGTCGCGCCAAAAGGCGCTGCTGGCCCAGGCGGGCGTTCCGCCGGACGCGGGGGCTGTGCGCGAAACGCTGACGCTGGCCGCCGACCAGTTCGTGATCGAGAAGACCGACAAGGTCGCCCGCGCCACCATCATCGCCGGCTACCACTGGTTCACGGACTGGGGCCGCGACACCATGATCTCCCTGCCGGGCCTGTGCCTGGCGACGGGCCGGCACTCGGTCGCGCGCGACATCCTGAGCGCGTTCGCGGGGGCCGTCCACAACGGCCTCCTGCCGAACCGCTTCTCCGATCAGGGCGGCGGGGCCGAATACAACACCGTCGACGCCAGCCTCTGGTTCTTCCACGCCGTCCATCAATACGCGATGGTCTCCGGCGACTGGGATTTTGCGACCGCACAGATGCTGCCCGTGCTCCAGGACATCCTGGCGCACCACATCGCCGGGACCGACTACAACATCGGCGTCGATCCCGCCGACGGCCTGCTCCACGCCGGCGAGCCTGGCGTGCAGCTGACGTGGATGGACGCCAAAGTGGGCGACTGGGTGGTCACGCCCCGGGTCGGCAAGCCGGTCGAGATCAACGCCCTTTGGCACAATGCCCTCTGCGTCGCCGCCGACCTGGCGGAACGGGCGGGCCGGAGCGACCTGGCGGCGGACTACCGGAGCCGCGCCGAACAAGCAAAAGCCTCGTTCGTGGCGGCCTTCTGGAACCCGGCGACGCACTCCCTGTTTGATGTCATCGGCCCCGACGGACGGCCCGACCCCGCGATGCGCCCGAACCAGATCTTCGCCGTCAGCCTGCCGTTCCCCATGATTGAAGGCGAGCAGGCGCGGACCGTCGTCGATCAGGTCGGCCAGTCGCTGCTGACCCCCTACGGCCTGCGGACATTGGCCCCCGACTCGCCCGACTATCACGGCCATTACGGCCCCGGCGACCAGCAGACGCGCGACGGCGCCTACCACCAGGGGACCGTCTGGCCCTGGCTGATGGGCGCGTTTATCGAGGCGCACCTCAAGGTCTACGGCGACAAAGCCGCCGCCCGTAACCTGATCGCGCCGTTCCTCGCGGACGCCCTCAGCGACTACGGCCTCGGATCGATCTGCGAGATACGCGACGGCGACTCGCCCCACGCCCCGAACGGATGCATCGCCCAGGCCTGGAGCGTCGCCGAACTGCTCCGCGCCCTGATCCTCGTTTCCTAAATGTTGCTTGAAAAAAGAGGAGGGGTACGGCTTACGCCGCGCCCCTCCTCTTTTTTGTTTCCCAGTTCCGAGATTAGTAGTCGTCGTCGTGGTCGTGGCCGCCGCCATTCCCGCCCTTCGACTTTTCTTTCTTCTCGACGATCAGCGAGTTGGTGCTCAGGATCATGCCCGCGATGGAGGCGGCGTTCTGCAGGGCGGAGCGCGTCACCTTCACCGGGTCCACGATGCCCGCCGCGACCAGGTCCACGTACTCCTCGGTCATCGCGTTCAGGCCCTGGCCCTGCGGCAGCGTCTTGACCTTCTGCACGACCACGGAACCTTCCAGGCCCGCGTTCGCGGCGATCTGGCGCAGCGGCTCCTCGAGGGCGCGGCGCACGATGGACGCGCCGACCTTCTCGTCGCCTTCCAGGTTGAGGCTGTCCAGTGCCGGGATCAGCGAGATCAGGGTCGCGCCGCCGCCGGCGACGATGCCCTCCTCGACCGCCGCGCGGGTGGCCGAAAGCGCGTCTTCGAAGCGGTGCTTCTTTTCCTTCAGCTCGGTCTCCGTCGCCGCGCCGACCTGGATGACGGCCACGCCGCCGGCCAGCTTGGCGAGCCGCTCCTGGAGCTTCTCCTTGTCGTAGGACGAGTCGGTGTTCTCGATCTGGCGGCGGATCTGCTCGATGCGGCCCTTGACGGCATCCGCGGTCCCGGCGCCCTCGACCACGACGGTGTCTTCCTTGGTGATGATGATCTTTTTGGCGCTGCCCATGTCCTGGATGGTCACGCCGTCCAGCTTGATGCCCAGGTCTTCCGTCAGGAAGCGGCCGTTGGTGAGGATGGCGATGTCTTCCATCATGGCCTTGCGGCGGTCGCCGAAGCCGGGAGCTTTGACGGCGACGACGTTCAGGATGCCGCGCAGCTTGTTGACGACCAGGGTCGCCAGCGCCTCGCCGTCCACGTCCTCGGCGATGATCAGCAGCGGGCGGCGCGACTGCGAGATCTTCTCCAGCACAGGGATCAAATCCTGCGCGCTGGAAATCTTCTTCTCGTGCAGCAGGATCAGCGGGTTGTCCAGCACGGCTTCCTGGCGCTCGGCGTCGGTGACGAAGTAGGGCGAGATGAAGCCCTTGTCGAACTGCAGGCCTTCGACCACTTCCAGGGTCGTGTCGGTCCCCTTCGACTCTTCGACGGTGATGACGCCGTCCTTGCCCACTTTGTCTAGCGCGTCGGCGATCAGGTTGCCGATCTCGGTGTCGTTGCCCGAGATGGACGCGACCTGGGCGATGCTGGCCTTGTCCGTCACGTCGATCTTGCGGGTCTTCAACTCCTCGACGGCCTTCTCGACGGCCAGCTCGATGCCGCGGCGCAGGGCGATGGGGTTGCCGCCGGCGGCGACGTAGCGCAATCCTTCGTTGACGATGGCCTGGGCGAGCACGGTCGCGGTCGTCGTCCCGTCGCCGGCCACGTCGTTGGTCTTGGACGCGACCTCGCGGACCAATTGCGCGCCCATGTTCTCATACGGGTCTTCGAGTTCGATCTCCTTAGCGACCGTAACGCCGTCCTTGGTGATCGTCGGGCTGCCGTACTTGCGGTCCAGGACGACGTTGCGGCCCTTGGGGCCGAGTGTCACCTTGACGGCGTTGGCGACGGCGTTGGCGCCACGCTCCAGCGCGCGGCGGGCTTCTTCATCAAACAGCAGGGTTTTGGCTGCCATAATCTTTTTGTCTCCTTTGTTGAAATGGTTAGCTGCGGACCGCGTAGATCTGCTCTTCGTCCAGGATCATGTACTCCTGGCCGTCCAGCTTCAGTTCGGTGCCGCCGTACTTGGAATAGATCACTTTGTCGCCGACGGACACCGTCAGCGTCGAGCGCGACCCGTCATCGAGGACGCGGCCCGGTCCGACGGCGATCACGTCGCCCTCCTGCGGCTTCTGCTTGGCCGAGTCGGGGATGAAAATGCCGCCGCTCGTCTGCGCCTCGGCCTCGCTGGGCTTGACCAGCACTTTGTCGGAAAGCGGTCGGAAGTTGACTGCCATAGAATAGGACCTCCTGAGTCTCACAATAAAACGTCGTTTTAGCACTCAACGCCTGCGAGTGCTAAAACCGGAAGTATTGTACATCAATGTTATACGGATTGTCAAGTGTCTTTTGAGCATGGTACGCTCAGGACAAGGATTTAGCGAGGGCCGACGGCTGCAGCAGGGGTAGGTAAGATCGAGACGACTGAGTGAGGAGGGAGCGCGGCGGCGGGGACGACCACGCGCGCGTTCTGCGGCCCAGGCCGGAGAAACACGCGGACTACCTTTTTAATGGTCCAGCCAAGCCCATCGGGGAACCAAGCGGAGATCGTGAGTGTCAGCGGTTCATCGACCAGGCCAGAGGCGTGGAAGTGTCCATCGGCGTCCATCTCCACCGTCTCACTCGTGTGGGCGCCGGTGATCTCAATCGAGATGTTGTGCAGGTTGGGCCGACCCGGATCGACGACGAATCGCCCCGTGTCCGTGACGATCCGCCCGGCCAGTGACTGGTCGGCGATGGGTACGACGATGCGCCCAAGATCTTCCTGCCGCCCCGCCGGGAGCGGACTCGACGCGGCCCAATCGCGGTGACGGGGGTCGGTCATGGGGACAGTCGTATACCCGAACGATCCGCCGCCCAAGTTCAGGACATAGTGGCCTTCCGGGAGGCCGGAGACGGTGAAGCGGCCCGCCGCATCCGTCACGCCGCCGTTCCCGGCATCCATTGGGAAGTTGACGCCGGTCGCTCGGATGAAATCCCAGCAGGACACCCTCACCCCCGCCTCCGGCTGCCCGGAGGCGTCGACTGCCACTCCCGTGATCGAGGACAGAGGCATATCGGTCAGCCGCAGTGTCATCCCGTTCCAAATGGCGTCCGCCGTCGGCACCAGCAGCGCCGTCTCATCGCCCTGCTCGGCCAGCAGGGCCACAGAGCGGTACACGGGACCGGAGTATTCGTCCGTGCCGAGCGGCGACAAGGCGACTGAGAAGCGACCTGAACTGTCGGTCTGCGTCGTGGTCTTCCCGGCCCGACGCAGGATATGGACCGTTGCGCCGACAGCGGGGCGGCCATCCGGCTGCAGCACCATCCCACGCCACAACGCAGTCGCCGGAGGCGGGATGGGGTATGTCTTCACGTCCCAGGGGACATCCTGGACTTCCTGCAGCCGGATTTCTTTGTAGGAGTCGTACCCCGGCGCGGCCTGTACGGTCGCTTTTGCCCCATAAGCTGGGGGAAGAGTCAACTCCGCGTGCAGCGACGTGAGGCGGAAGACAGCGATGCCGTGCGCGTCCGTGACACCCAGGGTGGGATTCCCGTTGCCGGAACCGTACAGGTTGTCTTGAATCTGGACACCGCGAACGGGCAGTCCCGTAAGCGCGTCGTGAACACGCACGGTGACTTTGGGGCCGGTGGTGACTACAAAATCAACGCTGTCGGCCCTTCGAGCAGGCGCGAGCGTCACCGCGCGGGCGGACGGTTCGAGGTAGAGGTGACGGGCGATACGAACGGTCACGGAGAAATGCGCGTCCGGCGGTAGAGCGGGTGATTGCTTTCCCGCGAAAAGGGACAGAAAGAGGCCGGTCTGAACGGCGACCGCGTAGCGGCCCTCGGCGTCCGTGACCGCCGTGCCGCTCGGCGTCGGACCGACATAGTCCGTCGAACGCACGACAACAGCCTCCCCGGTAGCGGGCCTGCCGTCATCGAAGGTGACGCGCCCTGTGATGACCGCCGGGGCGTCGTTCTGGGCAGACACGCGGCAGGCCTGTGCCGGCAGAAGGGCGGTCACGAGGAAAAACGCCCGCAGGGACGAGGCGTGTCTCATGGGTGCGTCTCCGGTGCGTCCCATGCTTGGGGCAGCACGATGCGCCGGTATGCTGGGACGCGATCTGCGGTTCCAGAAACGGGCGGGACATTGAAGCTTTCGTCGGGGCTGGCGGACCACGGATCGTGGAGAAAGTGGCGCCCGGCGCCGAGACCGTCCAGGTGCAGATCCCCCTTCCCGTCGGCGGTCACGACCGGCGGCCAACACAGATCGGAGAGCGGCCCGTCGGGCGGGCCGATCGCCACGGCCCGACCGGCCAGAGCATGCCCCCGGCCATCCGTGAGGTGCAGGTCCAGCGGGACGCCGGGCTGTGGGATGTCCAGCGTCAGCGGCGGCGGGGGCGCAAGCCCGACCGTCAGTGTCTGCGTCTCCGAGAGCCAGATGCCGTCGCGGGCGGCCTGCACGCGGTAGACCCCCGGCGTCAGGCCCGGCAGGGTGAACGAGCCGTCCGGCTGCGCGGTGGCGTCCAGCGTCAGCAGGTCATTGAGCGAACCCCGTCCCTGGTATGCGGCCCGCACCCGGAACGTACCGTTCAGGGCGGCGACAGACTCGCCGGCGACTGTGACGCGCCCCGTCGCGTCAAGGGCGGGCGGCAGGACGATGTGTACCGCCTGGCCGCGCACATAAGGCACGATGGCCGCGCCGGTCAATCCCGGCATCCAGGCCACGACGACCGGCCCGGACGGCTCGTTCCCGGTCGGCGGCGTTGGCAGAAGGACGCGGCCATTCACGACGACCGGCGGGCGGTAGAACTCCTGAGCGAAATACGTCGTGCTGCCCAGCAGTCGGCCACGCGCGTCCGCCGGCTGCTGCGGCGTCAACTGCGGCTTCTGCAGGCCGGACGAAGGCAGACAAAGGACGGCATGGGCGTTCCAAGCGGGCGTCACGCCGTCGTTGAGCAGCACCGTCCCGAGGACCGCGTCCGCCTCGGCAGGGTCATTGCTCGTCGCCGGCCCGACCGGGAGCGGGATCAAACTGACTGAAGCGACACTATCCTCGCGTACCGTCAGGGACGCTGTGCCGACGGTGGCGGAAACGCCATTGGCACCGAAGCGTAAGACATACAGGGTATCCTTGCCCACGGGAGTCGGTCCATAGAAAAAGTCACCGGTCCGGTCGTCGACCCGCTGGCCGGGGAAGGCTTCCACGGCATCAGGCCGGGATGAGTCCGACAGCATCAATTCCTTTGTTTCCGGCGGCGTCTGCAGCAGGTGCAGGCGGATGTATCCCACCGGCTGGGGCCGCAGGATCACGACAAGGGACTCGTCCGATCCCACGGCGACCTTCTGCGGCTCGATGCGCGTCTGACCTGTCAGCGCCGCTTGCGGCGGCATACGCTCCCACAGCGACACGGGTGAGGGCTGTCCGGCGAGATAACCGTTCAGCGTGTACGGACCCGAAGGCATGGCCGGGAAGTCTGCCCGCCCATCAGCGTCGGTCGTCGCCGCATAGTCTGGGCTGTCGAAAATCCCGCCGACAGTGACCGTCCCTCGCGCCGGCTTTCCAGAAGCGTCCTGCAGACGGACACGGAGCGTCGCCGGTGTGTGCCTCACAGCCTGGAGGCGCAGCGGGACCAACGGCGGGAGGCCATCCGAGACGGCCACCAGCCCGAACGCATCAAGGTACGGCCCCTCCATTTCCCCGTACCATCCCATGTTAGGCATCACGAAGTCGCGCGTATGCACCGCGACCTGGTACAGCCCCGGTTGCTTCAAGATGGCATGGTATCGCACATCCGTCTGGCAGGTGAGCGCCTCTCCGCCGCCGACCGGCCCGACGGGCATCACCGAGCCGAAGTTCCCATTTTGTCCGTGCAGCAGACCCCCATCCGGTCCGAACGCACAGACGATCAGATCATCCTTCAGCGGGGGCGGGATTTTCAAGGTCGAAGAGGCGGAGCGGTCTGCCTGGATGCCGACCGGGCCGCCATCAGCCTGCAACACCTTAGGGTACGTGCCGACCTCCGCATGGACGTTCCACAGACCCGGCAAGAGATCGACAAAGCGCGCGACGCCGTCGGCACCGGTCGTGGCCGCCAGCCCTTGGTAGACCGTACCCCACCGTGCATCGACCCCGCCGTTCAGGGACCACAGGCCGGTGTCGAAGACGCCCGGCCCGAACGTCTCTGGCCCGACGCTTACCCGCGCCCCGGCGAGCGGCACGCCGCCTTGGATCACACGGACCGTCAGCATCGTGTGCCGGGTCGGCAGGACCAGGTCGCCCCCTAGGTCCTCGTGCTGCCCCGCCCGCACCCGGACAGAAAGTATGGCCTGCGGGTAGCCGGGGCGCTCGGCCCAGAGTGGGATGATCTCCGCGCGGCTGCCGAGGACGACCCCAGGGATGACGTAGCGGCCATCGCCTCCCGCGACGGCTGACAGCGGCTCCGGCGACGTCCCCCATCGGCC
>CAXUCQ010000074.1:0-7354 GCA_964249295.1 uncultured Armatimonadales bacterium
CCGGCTGAACGCGATGCGGCCCAGACCGCGCGCTTCGGTCATGAAGACCGGCATCCCCGACAGCACCCGCTTGAACGCCCCCTTGAGCGGCTTCAGGCCGATCTGCAGCGGCGAGTCTTTCCACAGCAGGACGTGGTGTTCAAAGTAGATCGGCACCCCAATCAACTCGACCGTCAGCGCCGGGACGAGTTCGCCCTCGATGTGGTACGTGACGCCGCCATAGTTCTCGTTCGTGATGCCCGTCGGCATCAATTTCGGGACCGGCATGGTTCGTGTCTCCTTTGCAAGCAGTCAGGCTGGTTTATTATAGGCGGAGATGCGGGATTTGTCAAAACATACAGCACCTTTTCCAACGGGCCTCAGTCAAGGCGAGGAAGCGAAGGTCGTGGCGACCTCTCCCCTACGGAGGATTTCACAGACAGACGTAGGGTCGGGGTTCCCCCGCCCTTCTCTCTTGCCTCTCCTGGGAGGGTCCGCCTCTGTTTTGCCACATTCATCACTCGCTAAGTTGACAAGCGCGCGGCGCACGGCTATACTACACCATGCGACTGACGACGAAAAGCCAGTACGGGCTGCGCGTCCTCGGCGACCTGGTCCGCAACTGGCGTGAGGACGGCAACATCTACCTGCAGGTCGGCGACCTCGCCGCCCGCTGCGACACCTCCCAGAAGTATCTCGAACAGGTCCTGCTCCCGCTCTCCCACGCCGGCATCCTGGAAAGCAAACGCGGCCAGCGCGGCGGCTACCGCCTGAACCGCGCCCCCGAGGACATCTCGCTCGCCGAAGCCTTGCGACACCTGGAGGGCCTGCTGATGCCGATCCCCAAGTGGGCCGACGACGGCGCGCACGACACGTCCCAGCTCGGCAACGTGCTGCGCCGCGTGCGCGAGTCGATCCGGGGCATCCTGGAACACACGTCGATCGAGGTTCTGGCCGAAGGGGGCGAGGAAAACAAGCAGCGCGCCGATGAGGCCGTCGAGACGCTGATGTACTACATCTGAAAGACCGTTGCAGAGGCCCTAGGAGGCCTCAGTCCTGGGGAATGGGAGAACCGCGTCACGGCACACTGTCACTGTGAAGCCGCGGAAGAACGAGAGTCTGACTCCCCCATTATTGGGGACAGGGGGGCTTCCGCAGCAGTTTCCGACGGCTCACCGCGTCAGCCGTGTAGGAACTGAGGCCCGACCGCCGCCAGGTACATCAGGACGTACAGGACAACGGTCGCGCGCAGTGCCACGGCGATCAAACGGGGCCGACGCGGGCGGTAGTAGGCGGCGACGATCAGAAACGGCACAAAGCTGAGCAGTTTGGTCACGCAGAACGCCGCATCCCCGTGCCGGAGCCAGTGCGCCAGCCACGGGTTCGCCTCCGTCGCACGGCCTGCGTGGACCCAGTACAGCGTGGACAGCATGTCCGCCGTGCAGATCACGAAAAGCAGAACGCTCTCCCACCCCAACATCGCCTGCCGTCGAGTCATCCCGGTCGTCCCTCCGCTGCATTGTCTGCTGTTCCTCAATCTTAGCACATACCAGGCCACGGCCAACAGAAAAAGCCTCGTAAAGATACGGGGCTTTCGGCGTTCCACAGGAAACAGGTAGTTTTACGGATGAGGAGGCATCCGCCCGCCCCCAGGTGGGTATAGACAGCCATCGGAGCGACTCCGGTTTAGGAAGCAGGAACAAGCGATGGCGACCCAATCATCCGCAGAGACCTACACCGATCCCAAACTCCGGGATCATCTGAAGGAAGAGATTCAAGAAGGCGACAAGGGCGGCAAGCCCGGCCAGTGGTCGGCGAGGAAGGCCCAGTTGCTCGCCCACGAGTATGAGGAGCAGGGCGGCGGCTACCAGCACGAGGGGCGCACCGACGCGCAGCAGCACCTCGAAGAATGGACCGAACTCGACTGGCGCACGGAGGACGGCAAACCCGCACAGCGCGGCGACAGGACCGCCCGCTACCTGCCCGCCGCCGCGTGGGAAGCACTGACGGCGGAGCAGCGCAAGGCGACGAACGCGAAAAAGCTCAGCGCGAGCGCCGAGAAGCAGTATGTCTCCAACACCGCCGCCGCCCAAGGCGCCCGCGCGGTCGCGGAGAAACAGGAACACCACAAGCACGAGCAGGAGAAACAGACGCGCGCCAAGAACTAGCCGGCATGGGACAACTCCTCTCGCTACAGATCGGTCCGGTCGAGACACGGACATCCGCCGTCCGCGACGGACAGGAGGCCGCCTGGACCAGCGGCATCGTCAAACGGCCCGTGTCCGACCGGCTCTCCCTCGGCCTGCTCAGTCTCGCCGGTGACGCACAGGCCGACCTCAAGAACCACGGCGGCAAGGACAAAGCCGTCTGCTGCTACGCCGCCGACCACTACCCCGCCTGGCGCGAGACACTCGGCCTGGATGCCGAAACATTCCCCTACGGCGCGTTCGGCGAGAACTTCACGATTGAGGGCCTGCCCGAAGACGCCGTCTGCATCGGCGACGTCTTCGCCGTCGGCGCCGCGCGCGTCCAGGTCAGCCAGCCCCGGATGCCGTGCTACAAACTCGGGCGGCGCTGGGAACGGCCCCGCCTGCCCGACGACGTGAAAACCAGCGGCCGGACCGGCTACTACCTGCGCGTCCTCCAGCCCGGCGAGGTCGGCCCCGGCGACACGCTGACTCTGCTGGAACGCCCCCAGCCGGGATGGACCGTCGCCCGCATCAACGACGCCATGTACGTCCGCAAAGACGACGCCGACTTGGCCGACACGCTGGGCCGACTGCCCCTGCTCGCCGAAGCGTGGCGCAGCCCCTTCCGCCGACGCGCCGGGCTAATCCGCCACCAGCGACCGGCCACCCCTCCGGGCGAAGAGAGCCGCACGTGAGCAACGGCGTGGTGGAACGTGATGCGGTACGCGCGATCCTGCTGACGCCCGACGAAGAAGTTCTGCTGCTGCGCATCAGGCCCCCTGGGCGTGGCGATCCATTCTGGGTGGCTCCCGGCGGCGGACGGGAGGCAGGTGAGACCGCCGAGGAGTGTCTCCGGCGGGAATTACAGGAAGAACTTAGCTTGACGGACTTTGTGGTCGGCCCGCTCGTATGGCGGCGGCGGCACACGTTCGACTGGGCAGGAAGGCGTGTCCGCCAGCGAGAGCAATACCACATTGTTCATGTGGACCGTTTCAGCCCGGTCATCACCGACGAGGTGGAGGCGAAAAGCATTGACCGCTTCCATTGGTGGCCTGTCTGCGATCTTGCACATTCCCAGGAACGGCTCACCCCCCTCTCACTTGCCGCCATCGTCCACGACTACATAGCGCAAGGCCCACCTCAGACGACGCCTGCTGTCGAAGTGCTTATCGACTGACAGCCCCATGCCATGTCACAAGTTGGCGATGACTACAACCCTTGTGACCGTCTGAGTGCCAAATCGACAGCTCCCATCTCGTCGCTAGTGATGCGACCGATCCGATCACGGAGGCGATCTTTGGCGACGGTCATGACCTGTTCGGCTTTGATATAAGAGACTTCACGCAAGCCGTTGTCGGGAGCCGGTATTATCTCGATGTGAGTCGGGATGTGCGCCTTGCCTTTGGTGCTGACGGTCGCGACAATCGTGAGGTTGTAGCGAGGGTTTGTATTGCCCGCGTCCGCCTGGATAACCAGCGCCGGCCGCATCCCCGTCTGCTCCGAGCCGCGCCCCGGCGACCAGTCCAGCCAGTACAGTTCGCCCCGCCGGATGTCATCGCGATGCTCAGTCACGCAGGGCCACCTCCGCCTGCGCGGGCAGCGCGAACTCCACCTCGGGCGCTTCGGGATCGTCCCCGAGTTCGGTGAAAGCATCGTACAACGCGCGTTGCTCCGCCTCCCTCACCTCTTTCTCGATCAGCGCCGTGACGAAGGTGTTGAAACTGACGTGCTGCGCATGGGCAACGCTCACGGCACGGGACTTCAAGCGAGTAGGTATCCGTACAGAAAGCGATGTTTTCTCATGATCGGTAGTGACAGACAGCATTGCATCACCTTTCTCCGTCAAAATCTGAACTCTGGAATATGATACCACTTTTTTCGACGCCTCTAAAACACCACAGCCACGTTCCAGCCGGGTATACTAAGGAACAATATTTGATGGCCCAGCGTGGGGGGAGAAACAAGACGTGGCAGAGTGGCAGCGGACAGTGTGGTGCGGCGAGGTCTCGGAGGCGCAGGTCGGGCAGACAGTCACCCTGAACGGCTGGGTGAACCGGAACCGTGACCAGGGCGGCATCGCCTTCCTCGACCTGCGGGACCGGACCGGCATCGTCCAGGTCGCCGTGGACGGCAGCAAGGCCGCCGACGCCCTCGCCGTTGCCGAGAAAGTCCGCAGCGAGTTCTGCCTCAGCGTCCAGGGCCTGGTCCGGCGACGCCCCGCAGGCACCGAGAACCCCAATCTCCAGACCGGCGACTTTGAAGTCGCGGCGACCGAGATCGAGGTCCTGAACGCCGCTAAAACCCCGCCGTTCCCCGTCACCGAAGACAAAGACGTGGACGAGACGGTGCGCCTGAAGTACCGCTATCTCGACCTGCGCCGCCCGGCCATGTACGAGAAGATGCGCCTGCGCCACGACGTCATCCGGCGCATCCGCGAGTTCATGTACGGGCGCGGCTTCCTGGAGATCGAGACGCCCATCATGACCAAGTCGTCGCCCGAAGGCGCGCGCGACTACCTGGTGCCGTATCGCCTCGAACCCGGCCTGTTCTACGCCCTGCCGCAAGCCCCCCAGCAGTTCAAGCAGCTCCTGATGGTCGGCGGCGTCGAGCGCTATTTCCAGATCGCCAAATGCTTCCGCGACGAGTCCCAGCGCGCCGACCGCCAGCCCGAGTTCACCCAGCTCGACCTCGAGATGTCCTACGTCACCCAGGACGACGTGCTGGAAGTCGTCGAGTCGCTCTACAGCACCGTTCTGCCCCAGGTCACGGCCAAGAAGATTGTCACCCCGTTCACGCGCCTGACCTACGACGAGGCCATGCGCCGCTTCGGCTCCGACAAGCCCGACCTGCGCTACGGCCTGGAACTCCAGGACGCCGCGCCCGTGCTGAGAAACACGCAGTTCAGCGTCTTCCAGAGCGTGCTCGGCAGCGGCGGCCAGGTCAAACTCATCCGCTACCCCCAGGGCGCGTCGCTCTCCCGCAAGGAGATCGACGATTTAACAACGCTCGCCAAAGACTTCGGCGCGAAGGGCCTGGCGTACCTGCTCGTCACGGAAGACGGCGTCAAGTCCCCCATCGCCAAGTTCCTGTCCGAAGACGAGATCTCCGGCCTCGTCGCGCTGGCCGAAGCCCAGCCGGGCGACCTGATCGCCTTCGTCGCCGACAAGCCCGAGACGGTCGCCAAAGTGCTGGACCGCCTGCGCCGCGAGATCGCCGCCCGGCAGAAGCTCGCCGACCCGGACACCCTGCACTTCGCCTGGGTCACGGACTTCCCCGTCTTCGAGTGGGACGAAGACGCCAAAACCTGGACGTTCGCCCACAACCCCTTCGCCATGCCCCACGCCGAAGACCTGCCGTTCCTGGAGTCCGACCCGGCCCGCTGCCGCGCCTACACCTACGACCTGGTGTGCAACGGCTCCGAAGGCGCGTCCGGGTCCATCCGCATCCACAAGCGCGACATTCAAGAACGCATCTTCAAGATGCTGGGCAAGACCGACGCGCAGATACAGGCCCAGTTCGGCCACATGCTCGACGCCTTCGACTTCGGCGCCCCGCCCCACGGCGGCATGGCCCCCGGACTCGACCGCCTCATCATGTATCTGACGGACGACACCAACATCCGCGACGTCATCGCCTTCCCCAAAGCCGGCGGCGGCTTCGACCCCATGATGGACGCGCCTTCGCAGGTCGAGGACGCCCAACTGCGCGAGCTGCACCTGACCGTCAACCACCCACCCAAGAAGGACGGCAAGTAGCGCCCTCCATGGCGGCATAAGGGTCCACGCCGCCCGGCGCGAATCAGACGTTGAAGCCGCCGGTCGCTTCAAGACGCTGACCCGTGAGCCAGCGGGCGTCCTCGCTGCACAGGAGGGCGACGAGGCCGCCAATGTCGTGTGCCTCCCCCAGCCGCCCCATGGGCGTCTGCGCGATGATCCACTCCTGCGCCTTCGGGTTGCTGCGGATCGCGGCATTGTTGAAGTCGGTCACGATGCCGCCGGGCGCGACCGTGTTGGAACGGATGCCGCGGGGTCCGTACTCTTTCGCAACATACCTGGAGAACACCTCGACCGCCCCCTTGCAGGCGGCATACGTCGCGTAGGCGGGTACGTTGTACCGGTCGGCGGCGGCGGTGACGAACACAACACCCCCACCGTCATTCATCATCGCCAGAGCCTTTTGGGTCAAAAAGACGACGCCCTTGAAATGGACATCTACGAAGCTGTCGAAGTCCGGTTCGGTCAAGTCCGCAATCGGGATGGCTTTGCCGAAACCCGCGTTGTTGACCAGAAAATCGATCCTCTCCATCCCAAACCTTTCGCGCAGAAGAGTCTTCACTTGACCAAGGAACGGGTCGAAGGACGATGTCTGCGAGACGTCCAACCGGATCGCCTCCGCAGTGCCGCCGGAGGATCGAATCTCCTCCGCGACACGCTCTCCTTCTTCCTGGTTCCGGTTGTAGGTGAGTACGACGCCGATGCCCATCCGGGCGAGGGACAGCGCGATGTCTTTCCCCAGACCCCTGCTGCCGCCCGTGACCAACGCCACTTTGTTGACTTGGTCCTTTTCCACGTTCATGACCTTTCTATTCACCCAGCAGCCGCTGAAATGTTCGACAGCAGGGCGCGTGTCTCGGCGACGACGCGGTCCTGGAACTCCGGGTCGCGCGCGAGCGCGGAGCCGAGCATCGGGTGTCCCTCTTCATCGTAGTAGAAGCCGGTCTGAGCGGACGTACCGACCAGAACCTCGGTCTCCAAGCGCGCGGCTCTCTTCGGGGTGCTCCAATACTTGATGTGGGGGGCGAGCAGCGGCAGAACGGAATTCGTCAAGAAGCGCACAAAGGCGTTGGCATCCCTTCCAAGGCCGGTATTCGGCGTAAATCCCGGTTCCAGCGCGTTGAAGCGCAGCCGTGGAGTCTCACGGGCGAACGCCATCGCTGCGGCGAGGAGGCATTGTTTGGACGTGGCGTAGGCGTCCGCGCCCGGCATCGTGGACCCGCCGGGCTTCCACTCGCCCCGTGCGCTCGCCTCCACGGAGGTGTAACGACCGCCCCGAAAGCCGGCCGTCTTGGCAGGCTTGCGTTCGGGATCTTCGACGCCGGAGCAGACGAAAACGACGTGCGCACCGTCGGGGAGGTGCGGCACGAGCGCCTCGGTCAGCGCGAACGGGCCGAGGTAGTTCGTTGCGAA
>CAXUCQ010000074.1:7364-10398 GCA_964249295.1 uncultured Armatimonadales bacterium
GCGCACATCGGGAAGACGCCCGCATTGTTGAGCAGGCCAACGATCAAGAGGGGTAATGCAATGATTTCCGCAGCCGCGCGCCGCACGCCCGCAGGATCAGACAGGTCACACACGACCGACACCGCCTGCTGCCCTTCGGCTTCGATGACCTTCTGCACCTCGCCGAGTTTTTGGCGGTCGCGGCCCACCAGCACGACCGTACCGTGCTTGGCGAGTTCGAGCGCCGTATAGCGACCTATGCCCGAGGTCGGGCCAGTGATGATGTACGCCTTGCGATCTGAAGAATCTCCCACAATAGCCGTTGACATATCTCCCTCCGTTAAGCTGTCTGTCTGGTCAGCCATTCATAGGCACAAAAAATCAGGCGACCACGCGCCAGAGAGCGTCGAAACCGGCCTTGCAATGTCCTTCCGAGTTGGCCGGATCGTGAATCATAAAATCCATCGTGGCCTCAGCCAGCGAATTCATCATCGCGGCGGCGAAGTCCATCGGGGTGTCACGCAGGGGGCCGTCGGCGCGTATCCGCTCCATCAACCCGGCCAAGCCCATCGTTGCCTCATGCGCCGCAGCGCGGGTCGCCGGGGTGATCTCATCGGAGACGCCGAGCTGCGCCAGCGCGCGGCGCTTTTCAGGATTGTACACCGCCCAGCCCATCCAGTTGGACCAGACGTGAAACACCTGCTGACGAGTCTCGGCTCCCGTCGGAAGCCCTTCCAGAGCGGCGGACGCCATCCCAGCCTTCAGCTCAAGATAAAGACGGTTGAACAGATCAGTCTTGGTCTCGAAATAGGTAAACAGCGTGCCGTTGGCGACCCCGGCCTCTTGAGCGATCATCGCCGTCGGCGCGCTCAGCCCGTGACTGACGATCAGACGAGTCGCCGCCTCCATGATCGCGTTCCGTTTGTCTTCGCTTTTCAGCCTCGCCATGTTTGTGATTATAGCACAAACTGACCAATCAATCATTTATTCGGATGCTTGGAGCCATTGTTCTTCACCCTCGTCAAGAAGGAGTGTCTCAGACGGTGAGAGGCGGAAGGTCTACGACACTCGGCAGAACACAATCTCCAGAAAAAGGCGACGGAGCAGAGCGAGCGATGACTTGAACTGGTATCCACTTCATTCGGCAGGGTATAATCGTTAAGACGAGTGGTTCAACAAGTTGTCCCCCGTGCCGTAATGACCCTACGGCCGAGCCGAACACCTAAAATGAGAGTATTAAGTACGTTGCCCTATCCCGCGTCAGCACCGGCTGCCAGGGAGCCGGCGGCTTGGGCCTGAATGAGTTCTTAACAGGGACTACATCTGTTTGCTGGAAATACAAACGGCTTATTCAGACTCTGGTTGATAGTCACTTCCTGAAGAAGTCGCACAAGAGGAGAACTCTGATGGCGACAATCAAAAAATACCTCCGATCAAGTACCCGCACATCTGGGTTGATGAGCAGGTCGTGGCGCGATTGGAAGGGTTGATTATTATAGTGTTACAGATAGCTCTTTTATATTTTCATAAAGGTTTGTCGGCAGCGGAAATCCATGAGCAGTATCCGAATCTGTCTCTGGCACAGATTTATTCTGCCTTCTCATACTACTACGATCACCAGGCAAAAATCGAGGCCGACATCGCACGGCGGAGGCAGAGCGTGGACGAATTGCAATCGCAGGCGACGGACCAACTGACACGTGCCGATCTCCTGGCGCGTCTGGAACAACGCGGCGTGATTCTCCACCCGGACAATCCGTATGCGTCCGTCACAGATTCCACAAGCTGATGGTGGCGCTTTATAGGAACGAACACGTACCCGGTGCCATCACGCGCGGTCTGCGGCGGCGCGGAGTCGATGTGATAACGGTTCAAGAAGACGGGCGTGGCGGGACGCCGGACCCCGTAGTTTTGGACCGGGCAGGCCAGCTCCACCACATCGTCTTCACGAACGACGATGATTTCCTGGTGGAAGCCAAGCGGCGACAGGAACATGATGAGCGTTTCGCCGGCGTGATCTACATCCACCAAGAAAAACTCGCCTACGGCCCCTGCAGTGTGCTGCCCACCTGTGAAGGCGTAAGAGCAGCCCGTTCCGGCGCCCGCGAAGGCGGGCAACATGCCCTTCGTAGCCCAGGACTTCAGTCCTGGGGCTTACGCAAGAGGCCTAATGGTTCCACGGAGAAGATTTTCACGCGATGGCGAGCAGCGTCCTGACGGAAGAAACGCTGGGGGCGGAACGGCTCATCGCGCGGGCCGATCAGGCGACCCGCGCGCGCGGCCTGGCTTACTTCCAGCAGGGCCGGGCGCGGCTGCAGAGCATCGAACCGACCGAGGCCACGTTCCGCGTCCAGGGCAGCGAACGCTACGACGTCGTGATCTGGCTGGAAGGCGGCCAGGTTCGAATTTCCTGCGACTGCCCCATCGAGGGCGACGAGACGGCCCCCTGCAAGCACGGCGTCGCCTGCCTCGTCAGCCTCCGCAACTACCTGCGCCTCAACCCGCCCGACACCTGGGAGACCGTCGTCGCCAAGGCGGTCGCAAAAACATCCCGCAAGCCCGGCTCCGACCCCGGCAGGCTCCTCCTCGGCTTCAGCCTCCAGAAGCGCTACTCGGACTGGTCGATCACCCCCTACAGCCTGGCGCTGAGCCACTTCCCCGCCGGCACCGACCCACGGGACACCGACGCCGTCGCGCGCGCCATCCATCAGCAGCGCCTGGGGCCGCACGCCAAGCCCATCCGCTCGTTCGGCAATCCGCAGAAGTTCCTCAACCTGACCGACGACACGCGCATCGCGGCCCAACTCGGCTCGATGGAACAGCGGTTCGGCTACTACTATTCGTCCCAGGACCAGAGCGGCGTCGCCGCCACCCTGCCCCATCTGACAGGCGCGCTGCTCTTCTCCGGCACGGAGCAGAACCCGTTCGTCAAGCGGCTCCAGGTCGCCCCCGTCCCCGCCGCGCCCGTCCTGGAAATGAGCGAGTCGGCGGACGGACTGCGGCTCCAGGCCCGTGTGGAGATCGGCGCGCAGGCGCTGACGCTGGACGACAGCAC
>CAXUCQ010000075.1:0-2656 GCA_964249295.1 uncultured Armatimonadales bacterium
GATCAACCAACACCTCGGCAAGCCCGTCGGCCTGCTCAACCCGCTGCTCTACACGTCTGCCGTGGCCTCGGTCGCCTTCCACGACATTACGACCGGCAGCAACGGCGCGTACCAGGCCGGCCCCGGCTGGGACGCCTGCACGGGCCTGGGCAGCCCGGACGGCGCGAAGCTGCTGCAGGCGCTGACGACACCGAAAAACTGAGGCGGCAGAAAGAAGCACCATGCCAACATCGTTCGGAGAGCCGCTGACCAAACTGCGCGCCGTGCCGGTGGAAGAAAACGGGGAGCCGCTGGTCGATCCGCGGACGCTCTCACGGCGCATCCACTTCGCGCACAAGCACCCAAAGTTCGAGGAGATGTCTCGGACGCCGCGCGTCCGCGAGCGCGTCGCGCAGATGCTGGCCCAGGCCGCCGACACGCTGCCCAGCGGAATCGACATCCAGATCATCGAAGGCTTCCGGCCCCTCGCGCAGCAGCGGTTCATGTACGAGGAGATCAAGGCCGAGTTCGCCGGAAAGCACCCCGAATGGGGCAAGGCGACGCTGCACCGGATCACCAACACGCTGTCCGCGCCGCCCGACGACCCGTGTCCGCCGCCCCACACGACCGGCGGGGCCGTCGATCTGTGCCTGATCCACGCGGACAGCGGTGAGCGACTGGACATGGTCTCGCCGTTCGAGTGGGACGAGACGAGCGCGCCGACGGCGATGGAAGGCCTTTCTCCCGAGGCCCAGGCGAACCGCGGTCTGCTGGTCAGGACGCTGGCCGCCACCGGACTGACGAACTACAGCGGCGAATGGTGGCACTGGTCCTACGGCGACTCCGGCTGGGCTTTGCGCGTCGGCGCCCCCTGCGCGCTGTACGACCGGCTCCCGGAGGGCGTCTCCTGACGCCCCGCGAGACCGTGGAGGATTTTTCGGCGCAGACGGGTATATAGGGAGAGGCCGGACCCAAGCACGCATCTTTTCCCAAGGCTCCGTCGGTTGCTGAGGAGGCACACCATGAAGTTTTTTATTGACACGGCGAACGTCGACGAGATCAAGCAGGCCAAGGCCTGGGGCATCCTGGACGGGGTGACGACCAACCCCAGTCTGATCGCCAAAGAGGGCGTCCCGCACAAACAGCGCGTCATGGAGATCATCGACGTCGTCGGCGACCTGCCTGTCTCGGCGGAATGCGTCGAGACCGAGGCCGACGAACTCATGAAGGAGGCGCAGGACATCGCGTCCTGGGCGCCCAACATCTTCGTCAAAGTCCCGATGACCGCCAACGCCATGGAGGTCGTCAAGGAACTCTCCCCCAAGATCAACTTCAACGTCACGCTCATCTTCTCGCTGCCGCAGGCCCTGATCGCGGCCAAGGCGGGCGCGTCGTTCATCTCGTTCTTCGTGGGCCGCATCGACGACATGGGCAGCATGGAAGCGCCCCTGAACATCGTCGAGGCCGTCAAGATGGTCGAGACGTATGAGTTCGCCAAAGACCCGGAGATCCTGGTCGCATCCATCCGCAGCCCCATCCAGGTCGTACAGAGCATCGAGGCGGGGGCGCACATCGCGACGATCCCATACAAGACGATGGAGCAGTTGTTCCACCACCCGCTCACCGACATCGGCATCAAGCGCTTCAACGACGACTACCTGAAGGCCACCGGCGGCAAGAACGGCGCCAGCAAGAACGGCGCCAAAGACGCCGGCCAGTCGATCGAGGCGAAAGCGACCGTCTGACCGTCACGCCCACTCCGCCTGCTCCCAGAAGCGCTCCGTGCCATTCGCGCGGGGCGCTTCTTTTTTGTCTGCAAATTCCCGGTAAAAGTGCCGATACTCAGACGGACGACTAACGATGGAGGTTTTCATGCCCCTCAATGTGACGACCGGCCCGCCCGCCGGTGTCGCGGGAACGGAACCGCCAGGCCCCGCCGGTGCGCCCGACACGGAGCCGGGGGCCGGCGGACCGGCGACGCTGTTCGCGGCGCTGCTGGCCCAACAGCCGGCCGCTCCGAGCGTGCCGCTGCGGGTGACGCGCGCCGCCCACAAAGCCGACCCGGAGCCGGAGCCGACGAAACAGGTGAAATCCGACGAGGCCGATCCGCCGCGGCCCTCGACACAAGGGACAGACCCCGTGCCGATCAATTACCCGGCTCTGGCGGCTCTGCAGGCTCCGGCGTCGATGCCCGTGCAGAACACCGTTCTCCCGGCAGAAGCGCCCGTGAGCAGGACGACTCAGAATGAAGTGATGGACACCGTCCCGCCTTCCTCACCCACTGGGGGAGCGGATTCAGCGAACGGTGAGTTGCTTCCCCATGCTGCGGCGCCGCAGACTCCATCCGACACGCCGGGGGTGACCGCCATTACCAAGGACGTAACGGCGGCTGTCGCGGCGGCACGCGATGTTTCGTCGCCGGGCGAGACGGCGATAGCGGCGGACGTCGCGCCTTCCGCCACACATACCGTGTCGGGGGAACAAACTTCGTTCTCTCCGATCGTGACATCGCCCTTCAGTACCCCTACCGTCACGGGCGGGGACGCCGCCACGACAATGATTCTCGACGGTGGCAGAGAAGCGCTGGGATTGCAGCCCGCCATCTCGCCTCCCGTCAGGCCGCTGCCCGTAAGCCGTGCCGTCGCATCCACGGTCGCCGCGATGGGCAACGTAACGT
>CAXUCQ010000075.1:2666-7496 GCA_964249295.1 uncultured Armatimonadales bacterium
CGTCCCCCCTGATCAAGACCGAAGGACGACAGGCGATGGTGAGCGGCACCATGCCCGGCGTCGTCACGCCGATCATGCAGGCCGCCCCTGCGTCGGCAGCAGTGGAGCCAGGCACGCTTCTTGAGACGACCGACCCGTCGCCGCTCCCGACGGCCCCGGCAGAGGGTTCAATGTCGGTCCTCGATGCGCCGAAGACGGGAGGCGTGTCGAGGCTCCCGATGTCGGCCCCGCCGCTGTTTACCCTCGCACGGTCCGTTGGAGAGAAACCGCCGCTCCCAACGGCGGCGTCGGCACGGTCGGTGGTCTCGCTCCCCCAGGCGATGCCTTCGGCGCAGCCGCAATCACCGATACCGGCGTCTGTGCAGATCGCCCTCAAGAACGCTGTTCTCCCTGCCAATAATACTGGCATAGCGGAAGCGGCACAGGGCAGCCCAGTGGTGGCATCGGACACCGTGCCTCCTACCACTCGGGTGGCTGGGACAGCGGCGAAGACGCGACCGGCTGCGGCCTCGGCAGTCAAGCAATCGCAGACTCCCGACGCTCCGGTCAAGAAAAGCAACCAGGAAGCGGCGCCGGCACAGGACGGCGGGCTGAAGAAGGCAAGCGGGCTTGCGGCCTACGAGGCAGCGCCCGACGCGAGTCAGGACGCCGATAGCAACTCAAACGGCGTGTCCCAAAACGGCGTGAACAGCCTCCCCGCCACGCCGCAACTGCCGGCAACTGCGTCGCCCGAGCCGAGGGTGTCGGCGGGCGCCCCGGCGGACAAGCCGCTGACGGGCGCGGAGCGCGCCCGGATCGTTCAGCAGGCGGCGGACGGCGTCGCCGCCGTCAAGCCGCAGGTCTTGAACGCAGGTCGGGGACAGATGACGGTCCTGCTGCACCCGAAAGAGTGGGGGGATCTGCGGGTGACGGTCCAACTGGCCCCAGTCCCGGCCACAGACGGGGTGAAGCAGGCCACCGTCGTGGCACACGTCGTCGCCAGCAGCCCGGTCGTGAAGACCGCCCTGGAAAACAGCTCTGCGGATCTGAACCAGGCGCTGCGTGAGGCCGGCCTGCATCTGGAGCGCTTGACGGTCACCGTGCAGCCCGTCGGCGCAGGCGAACAGACCGGCGGTTCGGCAGCCGACGGCGGCAATCTCGGCCAGAAGAGCCAGGACCCGTGGCAGGGGACGCAGGCGGGCGCCGGAAACGGCGGGATGGGAGCAGGCGGCTCGTCTTTCACTTCCTTTTCAGAGCGGCAGGGCTACAGTCCGCCCCAAAACCAGTCGGCGTCCCGCGCGGCGTATGGGGCTGGGGACGAGGGTGGTACGGGGCCGATGCCCGTCTCGAGCGGTTCGGCCCGGACAAGCGTCGGCTTCGATCAGAGAGCATAGCGTCAGGGGATAGAGGAGGGAAACATGTCGTCCATCGATGCAGCGGGTGGCGTTTACACCAACGCCAACGGCACCGCGTCCAACGTCAACGCCGATGGCACGGTGGCGTCGGGGAACCCGAACGCGACCGTCAGCCAGAACCAGTTCCTGCAGTTGCTGGTG
This sequence comes from uncultured Armatimonadales bacterium, assembly GCA_964249295.1. Classification (GTDB taxonomy): domain Bacteria; phylum Armatimonadota; class Armatimonadia; order Armatimonadales; family Capsulimonadaceae; genus CAZZVX01. The sequence goes on from CAXUCQ010000075.1 coordinate 4,202, forward strand.
ACGCAGTTGCAGAACCAGGACCCGAACAACCCGACCGATCAGACTCAGATGCTGGCCCAACTGGCGCAGTTCTCGTCACTCAGCGAGATGGAAAGTCTGAACAAGACCATGAGCGCGTCGGCCCAGTTCGGTCAGTTGTCGCAGAGCGCGGCCATGATCGGCAGGACCGTCACCGCCGGCACGACGGACAACCCGGTCTCCGGCGTCGTTTCTTCGGTCTCGATGCAGGGCAGCGAGGCTTACCTCAACATCAACGGCCAGTCGGTGGATGCGTCCACGGTGACCAACATCCAGTAACAGCCGCAGCGTCAAGGATTGACACGCTCCCATGTCACGGATCGACCTGGAAAACCGAATACTGGAAGCCCTGCCGGCCCAGGCCGTGGGCCGCGCGGCGTCGAACCCGACCGCCCAGCCCGCCTCCGGCGGGCCGACGTTCGGCAAGATCCTTGAGGATCAGCTCGCGGCGCAGGCCGCGCAGGCGGGGGTGAAGTTCTCCGGCCACGCGCAGACCCGGATGGCGTCGCGCCACATCTCGTTCTCGGGCGACGACCTCGCCAAACTCGGCAGCGCGATCACGCGAGCCGCCTCCAAGGGAGCGCGTGAATCTCTGATGCTGATGGACCAGGCGGCCCTCGTCGTTTCGGTCCCCAACCGCACGGTCATCACGGCCGTGGACAAGGGTTCTCTCAAGGAGAACATCTTCACCAACATCGACAGCGCGATGATCGTGTGAACCGGACACGCGCACTTTTCGGCGGGACCTCGTGAGAGGACGCCGGCATCCAACCCGGTCGCGACTGACTGAGCGACCAAGCCAAAAAGGGAATCGAAATGCTACAAGCAATGTTCAACGGCGTCTCCGCGATCGAGGCCAACCAGCAGCAGATGGACGTGATCGGCAACAACATCGCCAACGTCAACACGACCGCCTACAAAGGCAGCAGCGTCAACTTCGAGGACCAGCTCTCGCAGACCATCCAGGGCGCTTCCAGCGGCAACGGGACGACCGTCGGCGGGACCAACCCGAAGCAGGTCGGGCTGGGCGTCCGGGTCGGCTCGATCAACACGAACATGGAACAGGGCGGCCTTCAAGCGGCCTCCAGCCCGACCGACCTGGCGATCCAGGGGAACGGCTTCTTCATGCTCGGCGAAGGCTCGAACGGCCAGGTGCAGTACACCCGCGACGGCTCGTTCACCGTCGACAACAACGGCAACCTCGTCAATTCCTCGAACGGGCAGTACGTCCTGGGCTGGCAGTCGGACCCCGCGACCGGAAAACCGGACACCACCAAGCAGATCGACGGGACCTCGCATCTGTCGATCCCGGTCGGCAGCCTGACGTCCGTCTTCCCGACCTCGTCCGCCGTGTTCGGCGGCAACCTGAGCGCCGACGCGCTCTCGACCGACGCCGCTTACTCGCGCTCCGTCAAGGTCTACGACAGCCTGGGCAAAGCGCAGAACGTCACGCTCGGCTTCACCCGGAATGCGGCGCTGCCCCAGGGCGCCCCGACCGGCGCCGCCAGTTCCTGGACCTGGACGGCCTCCGGCGACGCGATCTCCGGCACGAGCGGGACGGCCCCGAACACCAAAAACACCGGCACCATCTACTTCGACACGAGCGGCAAAGAGATCCAGAACGCCGACGGCACCTCGGCGTCCACGGGCAAGATCGAGCTGACCAACACCGACGCCTCCACCACGCCGCAGGACATCACCCCGGACTTCAGCGGCGTGACGCAGGTCTCGGGGGATTCCACGACGGCCCCTGTCTCGCAGAACGGCTTCGGCCCCGGCACGCTGTCCTCGTTCTCCATCGACCAGACGGGTTCGATCACCGGCATCTTCAACAACGGACAGACCCGCATCCTGGGGCAGATCGCCATGGCGAACTTCGCCAACCCGCAAGGTCTGCAGAGCGCCGGCGACAACAACTACGACCAGTCGATCAACTCCGGTCTGCCCCAGGTCGGCACCGCCGAGGCCAGCGGCCTGGGGCAGATCAGCGCCGGCTACCTGGAACAGTCCAACGTGGACCTCTCGACCGAGTTCACGAACATGATCGTCTCGCAGCGCGGCTTCCAGGCCAACACGAAGATCGTGACGACCGTGGACGAGATGCTGAACGACGTCATCACCATGAAGCAGGGCTAATCTGAAGCCCTGACCGTTGACGCGCCCGCCGCCGGCATCGCCCGGCGGCGGGCGCCCCGAGAGGCTTTATGATCACCGTGACTCGTTTCGATCACTCGCCGCTGATTATCAATGCGGACCTGATCGAGTTCGTCGAGACCCTGCCCGACACGCACATCACGCTCGTGACCGGCAAAAAACTCCTGGTGCGCGAAACGGCGGACGAGGTCGTGGCCCGCGTGCTGGAATACCGGCGCGCTGCCGGGCCGCTGCTGCGCCGGCCCGAGACGGGCGCCCACTCTCCGAAGGAAGACGAGTACGCCGGTTAGGCGGACGGGAGAACTCACCCAATGGATCTGGCGACAATTATCGGCCTGGTGCTGGCCTGGGGGTCGTTCTTCGGCTCGGTCATCATGGAAGGCGGCGAGCTGAAGGCGATGATCAACCCGTCGGCGATGGTGCTCGTCTTCGGCGGCACCCTCGGCGCGACGATGATGTCGTTCCCGCTCTCGACGATCATCGGCCTGCCGATGATCGCCAAGCACGCCTTCATGGGCAAGCATGAGGACGTCGCGGCGACGATCAAGACCCTGGTCGGCTTCGCAGAGCGGGCGCGGCGTGAGGGCCTGCTCGCCCTGGAAGAAGAGGCGAGGAACATCGACGATGCGTTCCTGAAGAAAGGCATCCAGCTCGCCATCGACGGCACGGACCCGGAACTGGTCCGCGACATCATGCAGACGGACATCTCGTTCCTCGGCACCCGGCACCAGGCCGGCGCCCATCTGTTTGCGACCATGGGCGGCTTCGCGCCGACTCTGGGCGTCATCGGTACGGTTTCGGGCCTGGTCCATATGCTCGCAAACCTGTCCGACCCCGGCTCGATGGGGCCGAGCATCGCGTCGGCGTTCATCGCGACGCTGTACGGCGTGTCTTCGGCCAACCTGATCTTTCTGCCCCTGTCGGCCAAGCTCAAGCACGCCAGTCAGGAAGAAGCCCAGGTGCGCGAGATCGTGATGGAGGGCATCCTGTCGATCCAGTCGGGCGACAACCCGCGCATCGTCGAGGAGAAGCTGAAGGCGTTCCTGGCGCCCAAACTGCGCGCCGGGTTCGAGGTCGAGGCCGAAGAGCGGGCCTAAGGCCGCTGCTCACGCAGGGACGGGAG
>CAXUCQ010000075.1:7506-10387 GCA_964249295.1 uncultured Armatimonadales bacterium
GGCATCATGGCGGGTCGGGGAAGAAAAGGAAGAGGCGGTCATGGAGGCGGCGAGGGCCACGGGGCCGACGAGCGCTGGCTGCTGACCTACGCGGACATGATGACCCTGCTGGTCGCGTTCTTTATCATGATGTACGCGATGTCCATCATGAACGTCCAGAAGTTCCAGCAGCTCGCGATCTCGGTCCGCTCCGGGTTCGGCGGCAGCGTCACGACGGGGGCGCCGACGATCATCTCGCAGGGCGGCGGCATCACGGGGGCGCCGTCGATCGTCTCCAACAGCCGCGAGACGGACCCGAAGACGCCGTCCCAGGACAACGAGATCAGCGCGATGCAGCACGACATGCAGGTGCGGCAGGATGCGCACCGGCTGGACCGCGCCCAGCAGGTCATGGAGGCCTACATCAAGCAGCACCGGCTCCAGAGCGTGATGCACGTGGACCGGGACGAGCGCGGGCTGATCGTGACGGTCATGACCGACAAGATGCTGTTCTCGCGCGGGGACGCCGATCTGCGCCCGGCGGAGATGGGCCTGCTGGACAAGGTCGCCCAGGTCATCAACACCGTGCCGAATCAGGTGCGCGTCGAGGGACACACCGATAATCTGCCGATCCAGACGGCTCGGTTCCCGTCCAATTGGGAACTGTCCGCCGTGCGGGCGACGACCGTTCTGCGCTATTTCGAGCACGACCAGGTCGCGGCCGGCCGTCTGGCGGCGACGGGGAATGCCGATCAGCGCCCGGTCGCGCCCAACGACACCGAGGAGCATCGGGCGTTGAACCGGCGCGTCGAAGTCGTCATCCTGAAGCGCTTCCCGTCCTGACGCCGATCCCCGGCACTAATGCCGGTTCCCCGTAAGAGTATCCGTTCTCCGTAAAGTTCAGTCCGCCGCAAGCCGATAAAACGGTGTCATCCTCGGGATGGACGGAACTTTACGGAGGAAGAACACGGATCATGTCCGATAAAAACGATAAGAAAGACGCCCCGGCGGAAGGCGCCGCCAAGAAATCCCCGATGATGATGATCGTCATCGCCGTCGCCGTGGTCGCGATGGTCGCCATGTTCCTGGTGGGCAAACAGGTCTCGGCGAAATCCAAGCCCGCTGTGAAGAAGCCGGTCGAACACGGGCCGACTTTGTCGCTCGACGAATTCCTGGTGAACCTGTCCGACCCCGGCGGCGACCACTTCCTGAAGGTCACGGTCGCCCTCGGGCTGAACAAAGACAAGGGCAAAACGCCCGAGTCTCTGAAAGAGCAGACGCCCATGATCCGCGATGCGGTGCTGACATCGCTCGGCAGCAGGACGCGGGACGATGTCGGCGCAGAGACGGGCCGCCAGAAACTGAAAGCGGACATCAAGAAAAAGGTGAACGCCGCGCTCGGGGAGGACGATGTCGACGACGTGTACTTCAGCAACTTCGTCACACAATAGACTGTCAACTGGAGCTGGATACAAAAGCCCACGGCACCCGCCGTGGGCTTTTCGTCTGGAATTCTGTGAACATTCGCGCGGCGATGTGGAATAAGCAGACCGGAACACGCGCGATGCCCGTACTTCTGCGGGTGAATACGACCGCTTCTCAGGACGACCCACTTGGCTAACGTTTTATCACAGAACGAGATCGAGGCGCTGCTGGCGTCGATGACGGCGGGGGACACAGAGGACGCTGTGCCGACTCCCGAAAGGCCGGCGCCCGCCGCGCCCGTCGCAATGCGCAAGGCAGAGGGTAAAGTGGTTCTGCCGCTGCACAAGCGGAGACGTGCGGAGGCGGGGCAGGCGCTCGGCGATCCGCGCTTTTCGAGTTTCGGACACGGGCCGATCAGCTTCGAGGCCTATGACTTCCGGCGCCCCGACAAGCTTTCCAAAGAAAATCTGCGCAGCCTGCAGATGCTGCACGAGACCTTCGCGAACTACTTCGCGTCCTCGCTGTCCGGCTACCTGCGGGCGCAGGTGGAGCTGGAGGTCGTCTCCGTCGAACAGGTGCGCTACGATGAATACATCAAGTCGATCTCGGCGTCCCTGCTGAACGTCCTGAACGTGTCGCCGCTGAACGGGCAGGCGATCTTTGAGATCGACTTCGGGATGCTGTTCTCGATGCTGGACCGCCTGCTGGGCGGCACGGGGGACGCGGGCAAGATCAGCCGGGACCTCACGGACATCGAGAAGGTGCTCGTGGAGAACATCACCCATCTGGCCCTGACCGACATGAAGCTGGCGTGGGAGAACATCCATCCGCTCGATCTGGAAGTGGCGTCCATGGACACGTCGTCTCAGTTCGTCCAGATCGTGCCGGGCAACGACACCGTGGTGCTGATCCTGCTGGAGATGCGCATGGGCGAGCACCGCGGGGCGATGAGCATGTGCATCCCCTACCTGCTCATCAAGCCGATCCTCGGGAAACTGAGCGCGCAGCGCTGGCTGAGCAACGCCAGCAAAAAGCCCTCGCCGCTGTTCGCCGCCGGGCTTGCCGAGCGGCTGCGCACGACCCGCGTCCCGTGCGTCGCGCGTCTGGGGACGGCGGAGATGTCGGTCAGCGGCCTGGCGTCGCTGCAGGTCGGCCAGGTCTTGCCGATGCGCGTCCAGAACGCGCCGGATGAGGAAGAAGGCGCCGAGACAGGCCGGATCGGGTCGGTCGATCTGCTGATCGGCGGCCAGGTCAAGTTCCGTGGCAAAACGGGCCTGCGGGGCAGCCGCCTCGCGGTGCAGATCGAACAAGTAGTGACGCCGCCGAGGGAGCTGGTCTCCCACAAAGAGGCGGGCTAGGGAACCTGTTCACGGCTGGGAGGAGCACAAGATGGCAGACGAGGCGGAAGGCACGGGCATCGGCGACGGTGCGCTGACGCAGGAGGCGCTCGACGCCCTGCTGGCGGCGGCGGCCGCCG
>CAXUCQ010000076.1:0-4926 GCA_964249295.1 uncultured Armatimonadales bacterium
GCGTGCGCCCCTCTTCTCCTGTGCGCCCTTGAACGGAAAGGCCTCCGGCGCGTCATCCGGCGTGGGTCTAGGCATTGAAGAGCGCCTGGGCGTTGTCGGAAAGGATGCGCGCGCGGTCGGCGGCGGTCAGGCCGGGCGCTTCGGCGACCAATGCCAGCGCGAGTTCGGGGTCGCGGTGCGGCAGGCCGCTGCCGAAGATCAACTTGCGCGGCGTCAGCGTCGTCGCGGCGTGCGCGACCTTGTCGGCGTCCAAACTGCCGGAGAGTTCCAGATACAGATTGAGGTACCGTTTGGCGGCGGCGACGGCGGGGCGCCAGTCCTCGCCGCCCATCGTCAGCAGCAGAAACTTCATCGCCGGGAACTCCTCGGCGATGGCGCGGGCGGCCTGGACGCCCTCCGCGTCCTCGACGCGGATGGCGACGGGCTTGGTGAAGCGGCGCTGGGCGTTGAGCACCTCACGGGCGTTGTCCAGGGTCACCGGGCTGCCCCCGTAGCCGAACAGCGCGCCGCCGACGAACTCGGGCCGCATCATGTGCCGCCGCTGTTCCTCTTGCGACTCCGTCGGGTAATCGGCGTTCAGAGTGACCCAGCCGAACAGCCCGCTGGGGGCGTCCAAGACCTCGCGCAACTGCCGGTTGCCGGACACGAAATCGCACTGGGCGCCCAGCCCGGACAGCAGCGCGACGGCGTCGATCTCCGAGCGACGCAGGGTCTGCCGGATCGCCTCGCGGGAGGCCATCGCCTGGGAAAGCGGCGTTTCCGTGTAATACGCATGGGCGTCAAAGATCGGCATGGGTGTTACTCCTCCCCGGCCTGCCAGATGGCCTGGGCGTTCCCACCGAGTACGGCGTTCTGCTCGGCCTCCGTCAGCCCCGAGCGGCGCACGTAGCGCAGCGCGGCGCCCAGGGACATGCCGGGCGCGTCGGAGCCGAACAGGACGCGCCCGATGCCGGCGGCGTCGCGCAGCAGGACAAGCGCGTCCGGCACGGCCAGGGCGTGCGTTTCGAGGTACAGGCGGTCATGGGCGCGCAGCAGGACCACGGCTTCGGCGAGCGTGTCTTCCGACACGCCCTCCAAGATGACGGGGTGCGGGTAGTCGGCGACGGCGCGCGCGACGAGGGTGATGTCCCCCGGCGCGCGGACGCTCACCATGATCGGCATGCGCGGCAGGGCGGCCAGTTGTCCCAGCACCATGGCGAAGGGCGCGAAATCGGGCGGCCAGCCCTGCGCCTGCGGGAAAAAGCGGAACATCTCGAAGGCCTCGCCCACCACGCCTTCCAGCAGCCCCGGCTGGCCCCAGAACGTCTTCGGGTTGAGCGTGGCGACGGGAATCAGATGGTCGTGGCTGCGGCAGGCCCGCATCGTCTCGGCGTTGCCCGCCGCGTCATGGTAAAACAGCCCGTGGGTGGACAGGGTGAGGCAGTAATCGACCCGGTGCGCCTGCATCGCGGCGACCAATGTCTCGGGGTTGCTGTCCGGGTGCTGCGCGGGGTACGCCCCGAACAGCGTGTTGACGTCGGTGATTTCCATCGGCAGTGCCTCTAGTGGACGGAACCCCTCTCATCGATCAGGCCCAACGTGCGGTCCAGGCGGCGCAGGCAGCGCTCCCTGCCCAGCACGGCGATAGTCTCAAACAGGCCCGGCCCGGTCGTCCGCCCGGAAACAGCGACGCGGACGGGGTGGATGACCTCGCCGCCCTTGACTCCGAACTCGGTGATGACGGCGCGGACGACGGCTTCCGTGCTTTCCGCGTCGAAAGTTTCCAGCGCGGCGAAGCCCTCCCGGACGCGGCTCAGGCGGTCGGCGACGCCGGGGTGTCCGAACCACTTCACTGTGGCTTTCTCGTCGAAAACGTATTCGTCGTCGCCCAGCAGGAAGAAGTCCGCCAGCGCGGGCTTGCCGTCGATCGTCGGGAACGCCGCCTCGCGCAGCGTCCGCATCCGCTCCTGCTCCAAGGCGAGGACGTCGCCGATGTACGTCAGCGTGTCCGCGTCGGGGTCGGGGCCGACCAGGCCGGCTTCCTGCAGAAAGGGCAGCGTCCGGGCCGCCAGGTCGGGCAGGGCCATCTGGCGGATGTACTGGCCGTTGTACCAGAGCAGTTTTTCGGGGTCGCTGATGGGCGAGTGGTTGATGATGCCGCCGATGTCGAACTTCTCGACGAGTTCGGCGCGTGTGTACAGGTCCCGCTCCTCCTTGGGCGACCAGCCCTGCAGGGCGGTGAAGTTGAACATCGCTTCCTGCAAATAGCCGGCCTTGGGGTATTCGAGCGCGGGCAGTGCGCCGTTGCGCTTGCCGAACTTCTTCTTGTCCGGCCCGAGCATGTTCGGCAGATGCACAAAGACGGGCGGCTCCCAGCCGAACGCCTGGTACAGCAGGATGTGCAGCGGCGCGCTGGGGATCCAGTCCTCCCCCCGGAGCACGTGCGAAATCTCCATCAGGTGATCGTCGACCTGCGCGGCCAGGTGGTACGTCGGGAAGCCATCGGACTTCAGCAGGATGATGTCGTCGAGGACGCGGTTCTCATAGGAGATTTCGCCATAAACGGCATCCGTGAACGTCGTTCTGCCTTCGGGCGGCACCGCCAGGCGCACGACGCGGTACTCGGCGCGCTCGCTCTCGTACCGCGCCCGGTCTTCGTCGCTCAGGTGCCGGTGGCGGCGGCTGTAGCCCGTCGGCAGGCCACGCTTCTGCTGCCCTTCCCGGAACGCCGCGAGTTCCTCGGGCGTGTCATAAGCGTAGTACGCCTTGCCCTCGGCGATCAGGCGGCCGGCGTGCGCCTTGTAGATGTCCAGGCGCTGGGACTGGACGTAGGGGCCGAAAGGCCCGCCGACATCCGGGCCTTCGTCATAGTCCAGCCCGTACCAGCGCAGGCCTTCCTGGATCTCCTCAACGGCGCCGGGTATCTCCCGGTTCTTGTCCGTGTCCTCGATACGCAAGATGAACGTGCCGCCGGTGTGGCGGGCGAACAGCCAGTCCCACAGGGCGGTGCGGACGTTGCCGATGTGCGGCGACCCGGTCGGGGATGGTGCGAAGCGCACCCGAACATTGCTCATAGTCGAAAACTACCCTGTCAAACAACGGCTCCCGCCCGCAGGGGCAGCGGCGGTCGTGTATGGGACAGGGTAGCACTTTCGCGGGGGATTGTCAAGCCCGAGGCAGGAGGCGCTCAGAAGCGGAGCAGGAACTGAAGCGTCAGGCGGTGACGGACCTGGCCGCTCCCCCCACGCGGCACGTCGCGCAGGTATTGGTACAGGCCGCTCACCGAGGCTTCGTGTCCGAGGGAGTAGGACAGGCCTCCCGAGCTGCGCAGGGTGTTGCTGTCGCCCACCGGGTACACGAACACGGTGTAGGCCGCGACGGCGCTCGCACGGCGCGTGAAAGCGTAACCGCCCTCCACATGATAGCCCTGGACTCGGTTGTCCTTGTCCGCGCCGACCACGGCCTCGCCCCGCGCCGTCACGGCCCGGAAATGGTACGTCCCGTCCACGCCGATGCGGGACTTGGGCGTGTAGCGGTCGCCGTCAATGTCCTCGCGGTCGGCGCGCACGCGCCCCGACGGGGGGAGTTCCACGGCGAACGGCGCCGAGGCGGACAGGTCCGTCACCGGCAGCCGGCCCGACAGCAGGGAGCTGCCGACGGTGACAAGCCCGTTGCGGGTGCTGAAGGAGCGCCCCAGGCGGGCCGTGATCAGCCGGCTCGTGTTGACCGCCGCGTGGTTCGGCCCCGAGCCGGTCGTCAGCGCGAAGTCGTACTTCAGGGCGCCGTAGAGCGTGCCGGTCAGGGCCAGGCCCCAGTCGGTCCGCAGGCCGAGCGACTGATCCGACAGCGGCTGCAGCAGGCTCAGGTGCGGGTCATAAGACGCGAGCAGCCCGAACGGCAGTTGAAACTGGCCGGCCTTGACGAACACGGACGTCCCAGGCTCGGTGGCGACCGGCAGCCTGTACAGCAGATAAGCCTCCCCGAGCTGAGCGTCGTCGCCGTGAGGGATGTCCGGCGGGTCCTCGGCGATCAGCTGCAGGACGACGTTCCCACGCGCCGTGCCGCGGGCGGTGATCGGGCGCTGCAGGTCCACCTCGGCGCTGTTGATCCAGACGCCGCCGGTGCGCCCCGTCGTGGCCGTCCGCGTGCGCAGATCGACCGCGCCGCCCACGAGCAGGTCGTGTCCCAAGGGGATCAGCGACGGCTGAAAGACCGGCGGCAGGGCGTCCTGGCCCGGCGTGGAGGGCGGCGCGGACGGGGCGGCCAGCGGCGGCAGCGTCAGGGGCGGCAGCGGCACAAGCGACGGGCCGGGTGTGCCACCGACGGGCTGACCGGACATGGCTGCAGGAGAGGCGGCAGCCGGCGCGGCCAGGAACGGCAGAGACGCCCACAGCGCAGCGGCCGTGCCGCAGGGCCGACGCCAAGGGCGGCGTGGCATCATCGGGGCAGACCTCGGGCTGTCGTGCAGTCGCGCATGTCTCGATAGAGGCACAAACGGGCGATTTGTTTCACGCGGAACGGAGTCATTTCCAGGCAGCAAAGGGCTTGGCTTGACACGACTCGCGCTTTGTGGCAAAATGAGCCAACGCCCGAGTCCGTCGGCGGCGATGCGAACGCCCCGGACGCGAATGCAGCAAGATGGACCCAACGATCCCTTTGAACTACGCTAAGCGCGACGCGGCCCCACAGAGCCGCGACACGCTCGGAGAGGCCCAGCTCTTCGCCCTGCACGAAGTGATGCAGGCGGTCGCCCGCCAGACCGACATGCGGGAAACCCTCGCCCTGGTGGCGGAGAAGGCGCGCGCCCTCACCGGGGCCGACAGCGCCGCCGTCACGCTGCTGGACGCGGGTCGCGCCATGCTCGACTTCGCCGCCGTGGCCGGGGCCGACGCCCAGGACATCCTGGGCCAGACCGCGCTCTTCTGGAACGGCGCCGAGTGGTTCCAC
>CAXUCQ010000076.1:4936-10296 GCA_964249295.1 uncultured Armatimonadales bacterium
TCCTGGGCCAGACCGTGCGCGTGGAAGACTCGCTGGCCGGACGAACGGCGCTCACCGGCGAGACCTATCTCGCCCACCACCCCGCCCACACAAGCCCTCTGCTGGCGACGCTGGACCCGGAACTCTCGCGCGGCTGGGGCGTGCGCTCCGCCGTCGTCGTCCCCATCTATCTCAAAGGACGCCCCGCGGGCGCGCTCGCGGCCATCAACCGCGCCGATGACGAGTCGTTCGGCGGCGGCGACGTCCTCCGGCTGCAGCTGCTCGCCAACGCCGCCGCCCTGGCGCTGGGGGCGGACGACCTGCTGCGCCAGGCGAACCAGAAACAGCGGGAGCGGGACATCCTCTACAAAGCCGCCCGGACGACGTCGTCCTCGCTGAACGTCCAGGAAGTCCTCAGCAGCGTCCTGGCCACCGTCGCCGAGACTCTCGAGATGGCCGCCGGGGCCGTGTTCCTGCCCAATGACGAGCGGACGCGGCTGTACATCGGCGCGGACCGCGACTTGCAGGAAGAAGAGCGCGACCGGCAGCTGGTCACCGACGGCGACGGGCCGGCGGCCCGCGCCCTGGCCTCGGTCCAGCCCCTGCTGATTTCCGACGCCCTGCTCGAAACGGACCCGGCGGAACTGCCCCTGCCCGGCATGCGATCCCTGCTGCTCGCCCCGATGATCGCCCGGTCGACGCCCGAGGGCCTGCTCGCGGTCGGGTCGCGGCAGCCCGGCGTCTACACCAAAGAAGACGCCAACCTGCTCTCCGCCGTCGCCAGCCAGGCCGCCGTCGCGCTGGAGAACGCCTGGCTCTACGAAGACGCCACGCGCCGCGCGCAGGAGGCCACCGCCGTCTACGAGATGTCCCAGTCCGTCGGCGCGACGCTGCAGCTCGACCGGATGCTCCACTTCGTCGCCGACAGCGTGCTGGCGCTCCTGCACGTCGACAAATTCGCCCTGTTCCTGCACAACCCGCGCAGCCGGACGCTCGACATCAAAATCGCCCGCAACTTCCGGCGCGAGACCGTCCAGCAGATGAAGCCGCGCCCCGGCGAGGGCATCGCCGGCTGGGTGTTCGAGTTCGAGACGCCCACCGCCGTCCAGGATGTGGCCGCCGACCATCGGAACCGCTCCTGCCCCATCGACACCGAAGGCGTGACGTCGCTCGTCAGCGTGCCGCTGCAGTCGGGGGACGACGTGATCGGCGTCCTGCACGCCATGAGCAGCCGCCGCCGCCTGTTCACGGTCGGCGAGATGGAGCTGCTGTACACGATCGCCAACCAGGTCGGCGCCGCCGTCGCCAACGCCCAGCGCTACGAGGAGGCGCGGCAGCAGTCCGACGAGATCCGCAACGGCGTCCGCCGCGTCGCCCGCGCCCTCGGCTCCTCGCTCAGCCCCCAGGAAACGGCCCAGGTGATCGCCGACCTGGCCACCGAAACCACCCAGGCCGACCGCAGCATCCTGTACGCGCTGGACGGGGCGGGGATGCTCCGGCCCCGCGCGGCGGCGAACTTCAAGGCCGCGCCGGGCGCCGGCATCGCCCTCGCGGACGACACGGCGACCTCCTGGGTGGCGCGGCGCGGGCGCTCGCTCCATGTGGAAGACTGGACCCAGGAGACGCGCCTGTCGCCGCCCCCGTTCGCCGGGCGCGACCGGATGAGCGGCTACCTCGGCGTGCCTCTGAAGTTCGGCAAAGACGTTCTGGGCGTACTCGAAGTGCACACCCGCGACGCGCGTCGGTTCACGCCCGACGAGGTGCGGCTGCTCATCACGTTCGCCAGCCAGGCCAGCGTCGCGCTCAAGAACTCACAACTGGTGGAGCAGGCCAACCAGCGCCTGGGCGACCTGAAGACGCTGGGGCGCGTCAGCGAGCTGCTCAGCGCCGGGCTGGCCCACGGCGAACTCCTGCCGCGCGTCCTGCATCTCCTGGTGGACGCCACGCAGTCGGCCTGCGGCCTCCTCCGCGCGCCGCAATCCGAGGGCGGCACTTGGACTTACCCGCAGGGTCAAGAGGATGACGGCCTTCAGGCGCTGGGCGACGCCGCCCTCGGCAGCGGCCCGACGCCCGCGACTCATCACGGGCAGCCCTGTCTCGTCGTCCCGTTCCCGAGACGGGGTTCCGACGCGCCGCTCGCCGGAATCGTTCTGACCCGCCCCGCCGGCGGACCACTTTACGACTCCTACAGCCAGGGCCTGGCGAGCACCGTCGCTCACCTGCTGTCGCCCCGGCTGACGTAGCCCGCTGGACGTCACGCAAATTGGCCGCCCCCGACCCTGTGCCGCCACGTCCGCGGTGCCGACAATACACCCAGGTGAACATCCATGACGTCTCCGAGCGACTGTCCGCCGCCCCGTGTCCGAGAAACTCCGCCCGCCCTCTTCGTGCAAAGACCCGCCCACCCGGAGCAGGCGCGCGCTGTCCGTCATGCCGTCACCCGCTACGTCCAGGAACTCGGCTGCTCGGACGAGCAGAGAGATGCCGTCACACTCGCCGTCGGCGAGGCCGTCAACAACGCCGTGAGCTATGGGCAGGAAGCGGCCGAGGCGGCAGTCTCCGTCTGCTGCCGACTCGCCGCGCCGGGGATGCTGGTCATCGAGGTCCGTAACCACGGTGCGGGCTTTCTGCCGGACGTGGCGGCGGCCAGTGTCCTCCCCGATGACTTCGCCGTCCACGGGCGCGGCTTCGCCCTGATGTCGCTGCTCATGGACGAGGTGCAGGTCTTAGCCGAAGACGGCGAAACGGTCGTCCGCCTCGTCAAGCGGCTGGCCGCCTGACAGACGACACCCGAGCGGGTATAATGGGCCAAATCCGCGACGCGGCGAGGCGCCATGGCCGACGAATCCACCCGACCCGATCAACCAGTCCCTGTTCCCGAGCGATCCACGACCGTCCCCGATGATCAGGGCGCGTCCCGGCGCGTCCGTCGTCCCGTTTATGAGCCGACGCTGCTGCCGCCGCGCACGCGCCGCCGCGCGTCGCCCTGGCTGGTCATCCCCGGACTGCTGGTGGCCCTGGGCGTGATCCTCTACGTCGTGCTCGTGCTGCCCCGCCAGCGCCGATTCGTCGCCACGGCGGGCCAGGTCGCCTACGCCTCCGACGCGGGGACGCCGGGCCACCCGCACATCTGGGTCGCCGGACCCGACGGCTCCCGCCCCCGCCGCCTGACGTCCTCGACGGGCGATGAGACCTCGCCCGCCTGGTCCGCCGACGGGTCTCAGATCACCTACCTCTCCGACGTCCCAGACTCAGGCAGCGCGGAACCGCAGGCCTTTGTCGCCGACGCCGACGGACGCGACGCGCGGCAGGTCACCCACAACGCCGGCGCCAAGACACAGCCCCAGTTCGCCCCCAGCGACGCCGACCTGCTCGGCTACCTGTCGGGGGGCGCCTTCAGCACGGCGGATGTGCCGACCGGCGAAACGGTCCGCCTGCTGCCGTCCGCGTCCGAGACGTCGCGCTCGCAGAGCACGGACGCCGCCGGGGCCGCGAGTCAGCCGCCCACGATCACCGGGTTTGCGTGGAGTCCGTCCAAGGATCGCGCCCAGCAGGGTCTGGCGGCGGTCGAGGACGCCGGGGGCGTTCAGGCGCTCGTGCTGCTGCCCACACTCAGCGACAAGCCGCACGACGCCCGAGACGACGGGACGCCGCTCGCGGCGGCGGACACGCTGACGCTCGGCTGGTCCCCGGACGGCGCCCTGCTGGCGGTCGCCCTGCAGGGCGTCCCTGGACCGACCGCCGGTCGGACGGTGTCCGCGCTGGTCCTTTATGACGGCCAGGGCAACACGGCCCTCCCGCGCCCCCTGGCGTTCTACCAGGCCGCAGGCGTCGGGCCGCAGCACCCGGTTTTTTCGCCCGACGGCGCGCTTCTGGTCTGGGAAGTCTGGGCCGGCGCGGACCTCGCCCACCAGCGCGGCATGGGGCTTTATGCCGCCCCGGTCGATGGCGCCGCGCCGCCGCGCCCGATCTATCAGGGGCCTGCCGAGGATGCCCGGTTCGCGCGGGACGGCCGGAGCCTCTACTTCCTGCAGGCGCGGCCCGACGGCACGCGGGGCCTCTGCCGCATCGGCGCGGACGGCAGCGGCTTCCAGCGGCTGTCCGGCGCCGGTGCGGACGTAACGAGCGTGGTCGTGTCGCCCCAGACCGGCGCGAGTCGGTGACCCGCCGCAGCGACGACCAGGGCGATTGCATACACGACCAGCGCGATTGCATCCAGAGGGGAAGGGCGGCCACGGGGGGCCGCCCCTACATGACGGCGTAGGTCTCCCGTCGGGGCAGGCCCCCGTGCCTGCCCCCCTTCGCGCCGTGCCTGCCCTGACGCCTGTATGTGATTGCCGCTGCGGCGCCCGGCCTGCTTGCAATGCCAATCGGAGTGTGGTATACTGGGACACCACGCGGGAGGACGCCGCTGCCGATGATCGTTCGCCCCGAGTTGTGACTCGATGACAGACTTTTTGGAGCGCCTGCCTTGGCGGCTGGGTGCGTTGGCGGGACTGCTGGTCGGCGCCGCCAGTCTGATCGCGGGCGCCGACCCGTGGCCCAGCCTGCTGAGGGTCGGCGCCGCGTTCCTGATCTTCGCCGGCTTGGGCGCTGCTCTGCGCGCCTTGCTGCGGGTCGCCCCGCCCCCTCACCCCTCCGAATCGAAGCCGTCCAGTACGGGGGGAGCAGAGATGGGGAGTCACGTGGATCAAAAAACGCCGGAGATGACGGTCGACGACCTGTAAGCCTGAGCGGACCGACTCCTGAAGGGCAGCAACCCTCTGCCCCGACTCCCGCGGCGGTGTCAACAAGCCATGCCAGTCGAAACCTCAAACCAGAATGCCATGATGCCGGACCTGTGGCGCCGCTTCAAGCAGCGCAAAGACGCCAAGGCCCGCGATCAGATCATCAACCATTATGCTTATCTCGTCAAGATCACGGCGGGGCGCGTGGTGACCAGCCTGCCGCCCAACCTGGAGCGTGATGATCTCGTCAGCGCCGGCGTGATGGGGCTGATCAAAGCGGTCGATCAGTTCGACACGGGCCGTCAGGTGAAGTTCGAGACTTACGCCATCGCTCTGATCCGTGGCGCGATCCTGGAGATGCTGCGGGAAGAAGACTGGGTCCCGCGCTCCGTCCGGGACAACGTCAAAGCGCTGGAACGCACGTACTACAAATTGGAAGTCCGTCTCGGACGCCCGGCGACGGAGGACGAAGTCGCGGCCGAGATGGGCATGTCGTCGGACGACTTGCAGAAACTCCTCGTCAACACCAGCCGGGCGAACGTCTTGTCGCTGGACGACATGCTGCTGGGCGGCGGCAGCGGCGACGGCGAACGGCTGCACCTGACCGACGTCCTCAAAGACGAGAGCGCGAACGTCCTGTCCGACGTCGAGACG
>CAXUCQ010000077.1:0-9967 GCA_964249295.1 uncultured Armatimonadales bacterium
ACGGGCAGCAGCTCCCGCGTCCGGGCGCGCAGATCGACCGGCAGCCCGTAGGCGGCGGCGATCCGCAGCAGCATCAGCCCCTGGTTCTTGGTCAGCACGACCATGTCGCCGGCGGAAGCGACCGGCAGCAGGGGACCCGTGAACGGCAAAAAGCCCGGCAGGGCGGACAGCGTCGCGATCTTGGCGTTCGTCCAGGACGCCTCGGCGATGATCTGCGCGACGGCGGCGGGCCGGAAGGCGGGGATGCGCCGCGCGAGCGACAGCCGCAATTCGGGATGGGCGACGACCACCTGCGCCAGGGTCTGCGCCAGGCGGGCTTCGTCCGCCGCAAGCGCGGCGTCCAGACGCAGGCCGTCTTTGGGCGCGGCAGGGGCATCGGCGTGGACGCTGAGGAACGGCCAGACGTTGGCAGGCCCCTGCGGGCCGTCTCGCGGCGTCGGCGTTTCCAGCGCCAGCCGGGCCGCCAGCAGCCGGGCCTGGTCCGCGTCCCCGATCAGCGCGATCGAGAACGGCGCGTCCGACTCGTGCGCGATCTGGCCGACCGACAGCGCGCGCAGCTCTTTCCAGAAGCGCATCGCGCCGCTCGCCTGTGCGGGCGTCACTTTCCAAGGCAGCGCCATGACTTTGTTCCTCTCCCGAGTTATACCCGCTTTCCAGCGGAGCAGGAAAGCGCGCGCCGGGCGGCGAACGATGGGGCAGCGGACCGAAGCCTTCACGTTTGGAAACACGACTTGAAACGACAACACTTTGTTCCCTGGATCGCCATCGCCCTGCTCGCCCCCGCCGGGTGCGGGTCCAAGCCGGGCGTGGTCGGCACCTGGAGCGGCCAGGAGGCCCTTCCCGGCGGCGCCGGCACGGTCGCCTCCACGCTCGCCCTGCGTCCCGACGGCACGTTCCACAAAAAGGGCGCGACCCAGGCCGAGTACACCGGCACCTATGCCGTCAAGGACGACACGCTGACCGAGACGTTCACGGCCTACAGCGTGGAGGGCCGCGTCATGTCCATCCCCGGCGACACGCCCAACGTCGAGACGGACACGTTCACGCTCCAGGGCGACACGCTGACGCTCACGCCCAAAGACGGCGGTGCGCCGACGGTCCTGAAGCGGCAGAAGGCACAGTGATGCCCGTGCTGCCACAACTCTCGGAAGCACAGCAGGACGCCCTTGGACGCGACGGATTCGTGATCGTCCCGGCAGCCGCTGACGCGGAGACGATTGCGGCGCTCCTGCGCGCCCTCGACGACGTTCAGGACGGGCAGGGTGTCCGTCGGCGCGGGAGCATCTACGGCATCCGCAACCTCATGGATGTCGTGCCGGAGGTGGGGCGGTTCGCCGCTTCCGAGGCCGTTCGCGCGCTGGTCACTCCAGTTCTCGGCGCGGGCGCTTTCCCGGTCCGAGGAACCCTGTTCGACAAAACGCCCGACGCGAACTGGAACGTCGTCTGGCATCAAGACCTGTCCATCGCCGTTCAGGAGCGCCGTGACGCGCCCGGCTTCGGCCCGTGGTCGGAGAAATCGGGCGTGCCGCACGTGCAGCCCCCCGCCGCAATCCTGGAACGGCTGCTGACGCTCCGCCTCCACCTGGACCCCTGCGGCGAGGACAATGGGCCGCTGCGCGTGATCGCCGGCTCCCACCGTCACGGACGCCTTGATGCGGGCGACATCCAGGAGCGGCGGCAACACCACGAGACCGTCTGCACCGTCCCCGCCGGGGGTGCGCTCCTGATGCGCCCGCTCCTGCTGCATGCGTCTTCGGACGCTCGGCAGCCGGGCCACCGGCGCGTCGTCCATCTGGATTTCGCCGCAGAGCGTCTGCCGGGCGGGCTGCGCTGGCACGCTGAGAGGTCGGCAGCCGGGCTAGAGCCAAACGAGGTTCAATTCACGCCTGCGGTGGAATAACCTTCCATGACGAAAGCCGTATTTTTTGGCGCTTCCAGCGTCGAGGGCGTCGGCGCCTCCTCCCCGGAAAGGCGATGGAGCAGCATCACGGCGCAGGCCCTGGGCTGGGAGGAGATCAACCTCGGCCTGAGCGGCACCACCGTCACCGGGCGCGACGACGCGGGACAGGTGACGGACGAGGACAGCGGGCTAGGCCGCGTCACGGACGTGCTGGACGCACAGCCGGACGTCGTCGTGATCTCCTACGGCGCGAACGACTTCGCGCAGGGCAGGCCGCTCGGCACACTGGAGCGCTTCCGGCAGGGGACGTTCCTGTGGGACTATGACACCATGCTGCGTGGCCTGCTGTTCCAGTTGCACCCCGGCCAGGTCGTCCTCAGTACGGCCCAGTACCGCGCCGACGCCGAGACGCCGAACGCCGAAGGGCTGGTCCTGCCGGACTACAACCGCGTGATCGCCCAGGTGGGCGAGCGCAACGGCGTCCTCGTCCTGGACCCCTACGCCGACGCCGGCATCGACGCCCGGAACTGGCCGCAGCTCTCCGCCGATGACGCCCACCTCAACGACGACGGCCACGAGCGGCTGGCGGCGTTCTACATCGAAGCCCTGCGCCCCGTCACCCTCACGGGTTAGAAACGATTCCGCGCCATGCAGGACCTTTTCCCTGGTTACTTCCGCCGCCAAGACGAGTCGCCCGACTCTGAGTTTTACCAAACGCCGCGACTGGTCGCCCACATCGACGACCCCGCCATCGCCGCGCTCGGCGCGTTCCTCCGCCCGCTGATCCCGGACGGGGCCGACGTGCTGGACCTGATGTCGGCGTTCCTGACCCACCTGCCGCCCGACGTGCGCGCCCGCTGCCGCACCGTGACGGGGCTGGGCATGAGCGACGCCGAGATGGCCGCCAACGCGCAGCTCACGGGCCACGTCGTCCACAGCCTCAACGACGACCCGACCCTGCCCTTCGGCGACGCCGCGTTCGACGCCGCGCTCTGCACGGTCAGCGTCCAGTACCTGCTGCACCCCGTCGAGGTCTTCGCCGAGGTCGCCCGCGCGCTGCGCCCCGGCGCCCCGTTCGTCGTTTCTTTCTCCAACCGCTGTTTCCCCACCAAAGCCACGACCTTGTGGCTGAACACGGGTGACGCCCAGCACGCCGCCCTGGTGCGCCTGTATTTCGAGCGGAGCGGGGGGTGGGCGGACATCGAGGCCGTGGACATCAGCCCGGCGCCGGGCCGGAGCGACCCGCTTTATGTGGTCTGGGCGCGGAAGGGTTCGTGATGCTATAACGCGGTGAGCAATGACGGCACGTCGGCGATGTGTCCAAAAACGCCTGAAGGCGTCGGCACCCGTCTTGACAGAAGGAAGCGAAAACTGTATACTTGTTCTGGATACGCACAGCCGTGTGCCTGTGCCGTCCCCTTTCCCTCAGCGCAGAGTCGAAAGTCCGCCTCGCGGCAAGCCGCGCGACGCCGGAATCACGAACAACTTCGCCGGAGGAATCCTTCCCCGCATGTCTCTTTTCGACGGGTACCAGTCACTAGACTTCTTCGACGACATGTTCCAGCCCGACGGGGAGCCGCACGCGCACTGCCGCAAGCTCTGCCAGCGGCTCGAGGAGATGTCGCTGCAGGACTACCAGGGCCGCAGCCGGCTCGCCGACCTGATGCTGGTCAACCAGGGCATCACGTTCACGGTCTACAACGACTCGCGCGGGACCGAAAAGCCGTGGCCGTTCGACCTGGTCCCGCGCGTCGTCACGGCGGGCGACTGGGAAATCATCGAACGCGGCCTGACGCAGCGCATCACGGCGCTTAATCTTTTCCTGCACGACCTGTACCACGACCAGAAGGTACTCCAAGACAAGATCGTGCCGCGCGACCTGATCGTGACGGCGGCCCACTTCCGGCGCGAGTTTTTAGGCGCGGACCCGCCCGGCGGCATCTACGTCCACATCTGCGGCAGCGACCTGATTCGGGGCAAAGACGGCACGTACTACGTGCTGGAGGACAACCTGCGGACGCCGTCGGGCGTGTCGTATGTGCTGCAGAACCGGACGATTTTGACCCGCGTCATGCCCGCCGTCTTCCGCGACTCCGCCGTGCGGCCCGTGGACCACTACACGACGCAATTGGCCCGCAACCTGGCCGACCTGGCCCCCGCCGGGCGCGCGGACTCGCCCACGGTCGTGCTGCTCACCCCCGGCATCTACAACAGCGCCTATTTCGAGCATGCGTTCCTGGCCCAGCAGTTGGGCATCGAGCTGGTCGAGGGGCAGGACCTCTTTGTGGACGACAACATCGTCTACATGAAGACGACCAAGGGGCCGGAGCGCGTGGATGTCATCTACCGGCGCGTGGACGATGACTTCTTGGACCCCTTGATCTTCCGGCCCGACTCGACTTTGGGCGCGGCGGGCCTGGTGAACGCCTATCGTGCGGGCAACGTCGCGCTGGCGAATTCCATCGGCACGGGCGTCGCCGACGACAAGGCCATGTACGCCTACATCCCCAAGATCATCCAGTACTATCTCGGCGAGCAGCCGATCCTGGCGAACGTCGAGACCTATCTCGGCGCGGAGCCGAAAGACCTGGGGTACATCCTGGACAACCTGGACAAGCTGGTGGTGAAGGCGACCAACGAGTCCGGCGGCTACGGGATGCTGATGGGGCCGCAGGCGAGCGCCGAGGAGCGCGCGGAGTTTCGGACGCGCGTCGCCGCCAACCCGCGCAACTACATTGCCCAGCCGCTGATCTCCCTGTCCACGGCGCCGGCCTTTGTCGGGGACCACTTCGAGCCGCGCCACGTCGATCTGCGCCCGTTTATCCTCTATGGCAAGGACGGCGTGACGATCATCCCCGGCGGCCTGACTCGGGTCGCGCTGCGAAAAGGCTCCTACGTCGTCAACTCGTCCCAGGGCGGCGGCAGCAAGGACACCTGGGTACTGGCGCGCGAGAACGAGATGTTCCAGCATCAGGGCGGCATGGCGCAGCATCTGGGCGCGGACGGCATGACCCAGGCGATGGACCCGATGGCGCCGCTGGAGATGACCTGGAACTGGGAGAGGACCGAGGAAGAACAGCAGGGGGGACAGCAGTAATGCTCAGCCGCCACGCGGACTCCTGCTACTGGATCGGGCGCTCGGTCGAGCGGGCCGAGGCCATCGCCCGCATGGTCGATGTCCACTACCACTCCGGCCTCGAGTCGTTCCTGCCGATGGCGCTGGAGGAGACGCGGCTGGATGCTCCGGCCCGCCCCCTGCCCTGGCACTCGGTCCTGACGATCTCCGGCAACCCCAGCGACTATTTCGCGCGGTTCGGTCTGCTTTCCGACCGCTCGCTGCTGTACTTCTTCGCCTTCGACCCGGAAAACCCCAATTCCATCGCCGCGACCTGGAAGAACGCCCGCGAGAACGCCCGCGCGATCCGCGAGGAGATTTCGTCGGAGATGTGGGAGTGCCTGAACATCTCCTACCTGCGGCTGCGGGACTGGGACGTGGACCGGGTGATGACGGGCGGGCCGCACGAGTTCTTCAAGATGGTCCAGAACGACTCGCATCTGTTCCAGGGCTGTCTGAACCGGACGCTGAGCATGGGCGAGGCGCGCGACTGGATCGACACCGGGCGGTTCATGGAGCGCGGCGACCAGACGACTCGGCTGCTGGACGTGCGCTACCACGACCTGCTCCCGCCCAAAGGCGAGGACGAGACGGAGGGCGGCCTGGCGGCCGTGGAGGACTCGCTGGACATGCACAACTGGATCGCCGTGCTTAAGTCCGTGTCGGCGTTCGAGATGTACCGCAAGACCCACCAGGACGGCATCAAGCCCGTCAACGTCGTCAACTTCCTCGTCCTCAACCCGCAGTTCCCGGCGTCCGTCCGCCACTGCGTCGAGCGCGTGGACGGCTGCCTGCACCGGATCAGCGGCACCGCCCGCGACAGCGCCGGGACCGACCCGGAGCGCCTGATCGGGCGCCTGCGCGCCGACCTGCTCTACCTGAACGCCGCCGACGTCGTGGGCGGCGACCTGCACGACTTTCTGTCGCAGGTGCAGGCGCGTTTCATCGCCATCGGGCGGGCGATCAGCCGGACGTACCTCGACTGAGCGAGACCCAGGACTGAAGTCCTGGGCTGCCGAGTGCAGATTGCCCGCCTGCGCGGGCGCCGGAGAGTTTATCAAGGCGCGCTGCGGCAGTCTTGCGCCCGCGAAGGCGGGCAGAATGCTTTCTCCAGCCCAGGACTTCAGTCCTGGGCGACGGCTCCCCAAGGAATGTATCTTATGCGCCTGCGCGTTCTGCACCAGACCCGCTATCTCTACTCCCAGCCGGTCCATGACAGCCACAACGAGGTCCGGCTGATGCCGACCAACGACATGGACCAGACCTGTCTGAGTTTCCGCCTGTCGGCGACGCCGCTCGTCCACGTCTTCTCCTACGAGCTGCCGGTGGGCCGCGTCCACCACTTCAACCTGCGCCCGCCGCACGGTGAACTCAATCTGGCCGCCGAGTCGGTCGTCATGACACACCGCCGCAACCCGTTCCTGGACACGGATTTCGACCCCGACACGGACGGCTTCTACCGCCAGGCTGACTTCTTCGAGCGCTATGTCGAGTACCTGATGCCGACCCCGCGCGTCCCGCTGCTGCCCGCCGTCGCCGCGCTGGCCGATCAGGCGCGGGGCGAGGCCCAGCCCGGCCCCGCCTCGTTCCCGATGGCGCTGATGAACTTGCTGCACCGCGAATTCACCTACGCGCGCGGCTCGACCGATGTCGACAGCCCCCTGGAGCGCGTGATCGAGACCCGGCAGGGCGTCTGTCAGGACTTCACGCACCTGATGCTGGCGGTCTGCCGTCACCAGGGCGTCCCCGCGCGGTACGTCAGCGGGTATCTCTACACCGGCGGCGCGGACCGCAACTTGGAAACGCCTCAGCGCCCCAGCCTGGAAGAAGCGGCCAAACACCCCAGCCTGGACCTGACCGGCGGCGACGCCACCCACGCCTGGGTCGAGTGCCTGCTGCCCAACGGCCACTGGTACGGCTTCGACCCCACCAACGACCTCGTGACCAATGACGCTTACATCAAAGTCCACCACGGGCGCGACTACGACGACGTCTCCCCCCTGCGCGGCGTCTACCGCGGGTCGTCCGACGGCAGCCTGGAAGTCGCCGTTCACGTCGTCGCCGAAGGCTAACTGACGGACCACCGCTTCGCCTGAGTTACGCCACTCGGCCCCGCCTCGCAAGGCGGGGCCGGATGGTCTTCGTCTGCGGCTTCCTCCGCTCGGTGACTCCCTGCCAACCACCTGTTGTTCCCCATCTTCCACCTTCACCGGGTATAATAGATGCGAGTGCCTGTCAGCAGATGCAAGCAATGTTCAGTTTCAACGACACGCAGAGGGCGATGCTGGCGGCGGCGCGCGCCTGGCAGGAAGAAGGTGAGCGGCGCTTCGATCACTGGTCCCGGCGCGAGACGCTCCTCGCCGCCACGCAGGCGTTTGACGCACTGCTCCGAGACACCCTGCTCAAAGCGGGCCGCCCACTCTCCGACGATCAGCGCGCGGGACTGCTGCGGCTTGCGGCGGGTCTGGCGCCCAACACCAACCTCTCGCGCCGCCTCTACGCCGCCGACCCCGACGGCTTCGACAGGCGTCTGCGGACGCTGCTGTTCGGCCAGCAATCGCTTCTGGAACGCCTCCGCGTGTTTCTGAGCGTTCGCGGCACGGGGGCGCTGACGGCGGCACAACTGCTCTGCGCCGCCCAGCCCGACGCCTACCCGCTCATCACACGCCCCGCTCTGCGCCGCCTGCGTCTGTCCCGCGCGCAGCGGCGCGACGCCGTCCGCGACGCGGGCGACCGCTATGGCTTCACGCCCGCCGCGGAGGGCGACGCCGCGCAGGACGTGTTGGGGCTGTTCATCGTCTACGAGAACGCCCGCGACCTGGTGCGGACCGCTTCCTACCCGGAGTTGGACGACCTGCTGCGCGCCGACTGGGCATGGCCGCCGCCGTCAGCCGCGCGCGCCCCCGAGCGGGTGCGGGAAGGCGCGGCGGGTTACGAGCCGTCGGCCACGCCGCCCCTGACGGAAACGGCGCTGCTGACCGCGCTGGAAGAGTACGCGCTCGGGCAGGGCTTCACCTTCGCGCCGCACGTCCTGCGTTCGTATTACGTTTCGCTGAAGACCAGGCCGTTCGCCATCCTGTCCGGCGTCTCCGGCACGGGCAAGACCAAGATGGCCGAGCTGCTGGCCGAGGCGCTGACGGGACACAACCCCGCCCAGTTCCGCCTGCTGCCGGTGCGGCCCGACTGGACCGACTCGACGCCGCTGTTCGGCTACCACAACGTGCTGGCGAACCGCTACGTTGCGACGCCGTTCCTGGACATGGCGCGGACGGCGGGCCTGCCGGAGAACCGTGACCGCGCCTTTTTCATCTGCCTGGATGAGATGAACCTGGCCCGCGTGGAGCATTACCTGGCCGATTATCTGTCCGCGTTGGAGTCGCGTGGGCGTCGGGTGCCGCTGCACGAAGATACGCCCGACCTAGTCCTGCCGCCGAATCTGTTCGTGACCGGCACGGTCAACGTCGATGAAACCACGCACGCTTTCTCGCGCAAGGTCCTGGACCGGGCCAACACGCTCGACTTTGACGCCGCCCCGCTGCTGCTGACCGGCATGGCGGGGGGCGCGAAGGGCCTGGTCCGGCTGGACGACGAGTTGAACGCCCCGCCCGCGCGGCGCCAGACGCTGTTTCTCCGCGCGCGCGTCCCAAACGTCGGGCGGGCGCGCGAGCGATTGTCCCAGATCGACCCGGCGTTCCCGGCGCGGGCGCTGGGCCTGCTGCAGTCCGTCAACGACCGCCTATATCCGCCGCGCCTGCACTTCGCGTACCGGGTGCGCGACGACGTGCTGATGTTTCTCGCCAACAGCTTTGATGCCGAGACCGGCGCGGGCCTGCTGCTGCCGGACCCCGGCGAGAACTTCGCCCTGGGGCTGGACCTGCAGATCCATCAGAAAGTCCTGCCCAAGCTCAACGGCGTGGCCGAACTGTTGGAATCACTGCTGCGCGAGCTGCAAGCCTGGGCCGAGGCCGAGATGCTGCCGCGCACGGCGCTGAAACTGGCGCGGATGCGGGCGCACGGCGCGGCGACGGGGTATGTGCGCTTCTATGAATAGCCCTCAGGGTGACCGTGAAGAGGCCGACTGGGAGGCGCTGCTTTCGCCGGGCGAACGGGCGCGGATGCTGCAGGACATCGCGCAGGTCTCGCTGACGGTCGGACGGCGCTTGTTCGCGGACGCCGGCCGGGACGATTTGGACATCGCGGCAGGATCATTGCTGTCGCATAAGTCGCCGGTCGAGCGGCTCGGCTTCATCGCGCGGACGCTGCCGGGTCTGACGCAGGCGACCGAGCGGATCGCCTGCGCGCCGCTGACGATGCCCCAGCCTCGGTCGCAGCGGGTCAGCCCGCCGGAGCGCGCCCGACGCCTGAACGCCGGGTCGCTGCTGCACGCCGTCCGGCGCGGCGAGGCCGCGCGGACCGTCGTGGAGGCGGTCACGGGCTGGTCTCTAGACACCCCCGAGAACCGGGCCATAGTGGCCTTTTTGCGCGTCCTGCGGCGCGACGCGCAGGCGATTGCCGAGATGGCCGCTTCGGTCGATGAAACAGAGATCGCGCGGACGGCGAAGGTCTGCGCGCAGCGGCTGCAGGGCCTCTCCCTTCGGCTGGATTGGGAGGAGGCGGTATGGGGCGATAATGCCGGATGGGCCGCGCCGCCGACCCACCGGATGCTGGCCCATCCCGCGTATGCGCGCGTGGCCGAGTGGATGCGCCGCTACCGACGCGACTTCGGGTTCGACTGGACCGCGCCTGTGTTCCAACTGCCCGCCCGCGAGACGTGGCGGCTGTATGAGGCCTGGGGGCTGTTTCAGACGCTGGCGGCATTTCTGGCGCTGGGCTTCGCGCCGGAGGCCGCAGCGGAGGCGAATACGGCACTGTTTGGGGTCAAACAGGACCGCCTGCTGTTCCGGCTCGCCAAAGGCGAGGAGGCCGGCGTCACGCTCCGGTCGCCGCATGGG
>CAXUCQ010000077.1:9977-10277 GCA_964249295.1 uncultured Armatimonadales bacterium
AGACGACGCAGGGCGGACGTGGATACTCGACCCGAAGTTTAGGGCGTATGCCGCGCCGGGCGATGAGGGCGACGACATCGACCAGATGCACGCCTATCGGGACGCCATCACGGACAACGCGGGCGGGAAGCCGGTCCAGCGGGCGTGGTGTCTGTACGTCGGCCAAGCCGACAACGCGCCCCGCCCGATGATCGCGTACGGCCCGCCCGCCGCCAGCGTCGTGGGCCCGCTGCGCCTGCGGCCCGGCGACACGGACGGCCTCGCCCGCCTGTGCAACCTCGTTGCGGCCTGGGGCGTCGG
>CAXUCQ010000078.1:0-10276 GCA_964249295.1 uncultured Armatimonadales bacterium
TGGTGACCTCGGGGCTTAGCTTCTTGTTCATCGATGCATGGACGCCCAGGCCCATCAGCTTCTTCTGAATGTCCGGCGCCGGGACGCCGATCAGCAGGGCGAAGTCCTTTAGGGCGACGACATCAGGGACATCAACGGTCTTGGGGGAATCGGCGGAACCCGGCGGCGGAACGCCGCCCGACGGGTTTGAGGGCGCAGCGGGCGCGGGGGACGGCTCGGACGCGCCGTTCTTGGGGGCGGTTCCGTTGCCGCCCGGCGCCGCGACGGCCTTGCCGCCGGCGCCGTTCCCGTTGGCAGACAGCTGGTGACGGATGGCTTCCGCCGTCTCGTCTTTGATCGTGCTGCTCGGAGTTTTGCCGTCTTCTCCGAACTTCTTGGACATCTCCAGGACATCGTTGTTGGAGAGATGCAGTTCTTTCGCTAAATCGTATATTCGTACACCGGACATAGACTCAATTCACCTCTTCTGTGTTCAGATCAACTCATGGCGTTTGCTCCTGAGGACGGCAGAGACGCCGCCGGGGCGGCGGGACACAGCGCCTTCAACGCCTCCGCCAGATCGGGCGGCACGCCGCCCGCGCGCAGGGCCCGCTCGAATCGCTTCTGCTTCACGGCCTTCTCGATACACTCCGCCGACGCGCAGACGTAAGCGCCCCGGCCGTTGGCCCGGCCCGTCGGGTCGGCGGCCAGCCCGCCGCCGTCCTTTTCGGGACGCCGGACCACCCGCAGCAGCGTCTTCTTGGCCGACGTTTCGCGGCAGACCACGCACATGCGGATTGGGATATGACGGGCCTTCCCTGTCACAAGCTATTCCTCGTCCTCGTCATCCAGCATCTTCAGCATGTCGGCGGTGATCATGACTTCCTCGCCGTAGGAGACGGCCTGGCCGGTCTCGTCCGTCGGCAGGACCGCACCGTCGTCCTGGGCCGTCAAACGGGCCGAGGTCCCCATCGCCGCCTCGCGCTCCTCGGCTTCCACCTCTTCGGCGGCCTTGGCGAAGGCCGCCTTGGCCTCCTGCGACTCGGACCGGATGTCGATCCGCCAGCCCGTCAGCCGCGCCGCCAGGCGCACGTTCTGGCCCGACTTGCCGATCGCCAGCGACAGCATGTTGTCCGGGACCAGGACGAAGCAGGACTGCTTTTCCTCGTTGACCCGCACTTTGACGCTTTTGGCCGGCGACAGCGCCTCGGCGACGAACTGCGAGACGTTCGGACTCCAGCGCACGATGTCGACCTTCTCGTCGTACAGCTCCGAGACGACGGCCTGCACCCGCGCGCCCCGGTGGCCGACACACGCGCCGACCGGGTCGATCTTGTCGTCCTCGGACGCGACGGCGATCTTGGAGCGCGCACCGGCCTCGCGGGCGACGCTCTTGATGAGCACGGACCCGTCCGCGATCTCCGGCACTTCCAGCTCGAACAAGCGTCGGATCAGGCTCGGGTGCGAGCGCGACACGATCACCTGCGGGCCGCGCGACGAGCGCCGGACTTCAAGCAAGTATACCTTAATCCGGTCGTTAAAGCGATACGGCTCCGACGGCACCTGCTCCTGCTTGGGCAGCAAGGCTTCGAGTTTGCCGATGTTGATGTAGACGTTGCCCATCTCGTGCCGCTGCACGATACCCGTCTGGACCTCGCCGACCTTGGCGTTGTACTCGTCGAACACCTTCTCGCGCTCGGTCTCGCGGAACTCCTGCATCATCACCTGGCGCGCGGTCTGCGCCGCGATCCGCCCGAAGTTCTCCGGCGTGACCTCGACCGCGATCATCTCGCCCAGGCCGGCATCGGCCCGGAACTTGCGGGCCGTGGCGAGCGACATCTCCGCGTGTTCGTTCGTCACGTCTTCCACGACCAGCTTCTCCGCCGAGAACTTGAACGCATTCTTGGTGGCGTCGATATGTACGACCACGTCGCCCGCAATGCCGTAGTGCTTCTTGTACGCCTTCCCCAGCGCTACCTCCAGCGTCTTGAGCAGCGTGGCGAACGGGATCTCTTTTTCCTTTTCGATCTGCCGCAGGGCTTCGATGAAATCGCCGGTCATAGGTCGGTACACTCCAGATCGGGCTGCAAAATCAGGCCCGAACGACAAGAAAGAAAGAGCGGGCACGCGCCCGCTCTTTTCAGAACTTTTTCTCTGAAACTCTGTGTCGATTATAGCACAAACGGCGGCATTTTGCAACGGAAGGTCCGCCGCGCACGCACGACCCGGTGTCAGCCGCCATCCTGGAGCGTCCCCTTGGTCGCGCCGTCTTCGCCGAAAACGAAGGCGCTGCCCTCGGTCACATCGGAGCCGACGACGTCGCCACTGTTGCCCGCGGGCGTCAGGATGCCCTCGAAGTCTTCCGGGACGGGACGGCGTCCGCTCTCACCGCGCAGCCCGTTCGCCGCGTCGATGGCCGCCTCCCTCGGCGTCTCCGTCTTAGCAGCGATCTCGTCCGCGAGACTGTGGTCCGTGTGCGCGCCCCCAAGGACGGCCCGGTCGGCGGCCTTCTGTGCGGAGTCTCGGTAAACCAATGTGTCCGCTTGGCCGCCGGTCAGGCTGCGTCCGGGGCGTGGGTCGGCGTCGGAAGCCATGAATGTTCTCCTCGGTCTGTTTCTTTCGGGGTTTATTCCCGAATATAATGGGCGGCAAACGACGCCGACGGTCGACCGCTTGACAGGCCACAAGATCTGGCGAATAATGGTGTCAGGATGATGATGACAAGCACGGAAGGTGAGCAGGGTGCAGGCCGTCTGCACACGCTCCCCCAACTGATAACGGACGCGGCGATCTTGTGTGCCGAGCGCGCGGAGGCCTCTCTGCCTGCCCTCGTCGCGTTGGCCGGTGCAGCCATGAGCGACGCTGCAAGCGCCGTGTTCGAGATCCAGAACCGACGTCTCCTTCTCGCGGCGGGGGCCGAGGCGACTGAGCTGTCGTCGGCGGCAGCCGACTGCCTGGCGTTCTGGCCGGCCCCCGTGCCCACAGACGAGTGCGCCCGCGTTTTCACTCACCCGCTGATCGCCGAGGGTTCACTGCTCGGCGTTTTGGCCGTCCGAGTGGACACGGATCTCCCCACCGATCCCGCGCGAAGGATCGCCCTTGCCCTTGTCCCCTTCTTCGTTCTTGGATTGCGCCAGCGCACGTCGCGCCGGGAAGTGCTGGCCGCCCAGGCGCAGGTCGAGCGGCGCATCCGAGAGGTCGCGACGGTCTACGAGGTCGGACAGGCGATGGACAAGATCGAGATCGACCGCCTGCTGGACATGATCACCGAGCGCGCCGCCCAGGTCATGGACGCACAGGCCTGTTCGCTGCTGCTGAAGCTGCCAGACGCCGACTCGCTGATCATCGCAGCCTCCTACGGCCTGCAAGACGAGGTCGTGGAGAACACCCGGATCTTCGTCGGGCAGGGCATCGCCGGGCAGGTCGCGGCGACCGGAGAACCCCTGCGCCTGGGCGACCTCGCCGACGACCCCAAATACGAGAACATGGGGAGCGCGCCCGGCGTTTCCTCCTCGATCTGCATGCCGATGAAGGACGAGAGCGGGCGCGTCCAGGGCGTCCTGTGCATCCGGCGCTGCTCGCCGTCGCCGCCGTTCACCGACGAGGACCTGCGCCTGTTCAGCATCTTCGCCACCCAGGTCGCCCTGGCGGTCAACAACGCGCAGCTCTACGCCAAGCTTAACCACAAGCTCCAGGAGTTGTCCACGCTGGCGGCCCTGACCGAGACCATCTCGTCGACGCTCGATCTGGACCAGGTGCTCAACCAGGTCGCGGACAACCTGGTCGACGTCGTCCACTTCGACCGCTGCCGCATCTATCTCGCCGACATCGACACCGGCGTCTTCACGCCCCGCATCGTGCGGGGCTTCTCCTGGGCGTACAGCGAGGATAGGATACATGAGCCGGCGCTCGGGGACGGTGTCGTCGAGCTTGTCGCGCGGCGGCAGGCCCCCATCCTCGTCGACGATGTCCAGACGGCGCTCGCCCCGCTGCGCGCCTACGGGCTGTCGCTCGGCATGGACTCGTTCTACGCCCAGCCGATCGTCGCGCGGGGCCGGTGCATCGGCGTCCTCGTCGTCAGCAACACCGGGCCGCACCGCCCGATCACCCCGGACAGCATCGAACTGCTCTCCACGTTCGTCCATCAGGCCGGCATCGCCATTGAGAACGCGCGCTTTTATGCCAGCCAGGAGCGCCGGTACGCCGAACTGACGACGCTGTATGAGGTCAGCAGCACACTGGCCGCCACCAGCGGCGTGCAGACCGCCGCGGAGACGGTCAACGACCTCGCCATCAAGATCACCGACAGCGACGCGGGCCTGCTCTTGCTGTTCGAGACTGAGGAGGAAGAAGGCCTCAGCGCTCTGCAATGGCGCGGCGTGTCGTCCGAACTCGGCCAGCGGCTCCGGTCCTTCGGGGCGCCCGTCCCGGTGCGCCCCGACGCGCGCGGCATCCAGTCCCCGCGCCTGCTCCTCGGCCCGGAAGCGGCAGGCCTGTTCGGCCCGGAGTGGGCGCCCGTCCTGCAACAGTTCGTCGCCGAGCATCGCGCGACGGCCTTGGTGCCGCTCATCGTCGAGGAAGCCCCGGTCGGCTTTCTCGTCCTGGGCAAGCAGGGGCGCGACTTCAGCGGCGGCGCCCTCACACTGATCTCGGTCGCGTCCTCACAGGCCGCCTCCGTCCTGACCAACGCCCGCTCCTATGAGCGGCGCATCGGTCAGCGCGAACTCGAGCTTTCGGCGATCCGCGAGCTGATGCAGAAGGTCCGCGCGGCGCGGACCTTCGACGAAGCGCTCAACTCGATCCTGGACATCGTCGCGAGCATCGTCTGGAGCGACGAGTCGCTGCTGCTGACGGTCGACCAGAGTGGGATGACGATGACGGCTCGCGCGGCTCGCGGCGAGGGGAGTGCCTCCAAGATCGGCGTGGAGGTCCTCTCACTCGAGGGCGACAGCCTGGCCGCACAGTCCCTGCGCGAGCGGACGGCGCTGATCTCGGCCCTGTCCGGCTCCGAGGCAGACGCGGACGACAGCCGATCCGGGCGCCCGCAGTCCCAACTGGCGCTGCCGCTGATCGTGGACGACGCGCTGATCGGAGTCCTGACCATGCAGAGCCGGACGCCCGACCTTTATTCTGAAGAGAGCGTCAAGATGCTGCACCTGGTCGCGTCCCAGGCCGCGACGATCTACCAGGAGATGAACTCGCTGCGGACGCTGACCCGCTACACCGACAACATCCTCCGCTCCATCGCCGCCGGCGTCATCACGGTCGACAAGAACGGCGGCATCGTGACCTGGAACCGCCGCGCCGAAGAGATCACCCGCCTCAGCCCGCAGCAGATCGTGGGCCGGCACTACAGCGATTTCATCCGCATGCTGCAGGGCGAGTCGCAGGGGCGTGACGAGACCATGAAGATGCTGGAGCTGACCGCCCTGACCGGCCGCGTCTTCACACGGAATCAGCTCTGCTACCAGCTCCCCGGCGGGGACGAGACTTACGTCAACCTGTCGGCGTCCCGCCTCGTCAGCGAGTCCGGGGAATATCTCGGCGTCGTCATCGTCTTCGAGGACATCACCAACGAGATTCAGATGAAGGAAGAGGTCGAGCGCGTCAGCAAACTCGCCGAGACCGGGCAGCTCGCCGCCAACATCGCCCACGAGCTGCGCAACCCCTTGTCGTCGATCAAAGGCGCGGCCCAACTGCTGCGTAACGAGCTGCCCGCCGACTACGTCCAGCAGCACGGCGAGTTCCTGGACATCATCGTCGATGAGGTCAACGGCCTGAACCGCATGACGAGCGAGTTCCTGGAGTTCTCCCGCGCCACGCCCCCCGAGATGAAGCGCGTCAGCGTCAACGCCGTCATCGGCCGCCTGCTGCAGTTCATGAACACCTACCTGGTCGGACAGGACGTGACGCTGCTGCAGGCGCTCGACGACGACCTGCCCGAGATACTGCTCGACCGGCCCCAAATCGAGCAGGTCGTCAAGAACATCGTCATCAACTCGGCGCAGGCGATGCCGCACGGCGGCTATCTGACGGTCTCCTCGCGCTATTTCGCCTCTTCCGAGACCGTCGAGGTCGCCTTCGCCGATACGGGCGTCGGCATCCCGCCGGAGAAGCTGGAGAAGATCTGGACGCCCTTCTTCACGACCAAGACCAAAGGCACCGGGCTGGGGCTGGCCATCGCCCGCAAGATCGTCGAGACGCACGGGGGCAGGCTCAACGTCCGCAGCGTCCCCGGTGAAGGCTCAACCTTCACCATCCACCTGCCCGTCAAGCCGCCCCAGACCGGCCTCATGCCGCAGGGCCGTGCCGAGATCACGGACCAGCGCAGCGACCAGCCCGGAGGCGTCTACGAGATGCCGCCGGCCTACGCCACGGAGAAGTAACGCCGGCGTTCCGGCACGAGGTAACGACACACCTATGGCAGCACAACCAACACCCACGGACGGCAAGAAGTCCCTCCTGATCGCCGACGACGAGCCGAACATCCGCCGCGTCCTCCAGGCCATCTTCGCCAAAGACGGCTACCAGGTCCATGTGGCCGAGAACGGGCTGCACGCCCTGGAAGTCGCCGGCGCGAACCACATCGATGTCCTCATCACCGACCTGATCATGCCGGACATGAACGGCGTCGAGCTGCTCCAGAAGATCAAGCAGCGTCAGCCCCAGGTCGTCGCCATCATGATCACGGCCTACGCGACCATCAAGACCTGCGTCGATGCGATGCGCTACGGGGCATCGGACTACATCACGAAGCCGTTCGACATGGACGAGATGCGCGCCGTCATCAAGCGCGCCGTGGCCCGCGCCGCCGACGCCCAGACCGCCACCCTGGGCGGAGCCGCGCCCCGCCGGGCGGCGGCCCTGCCGGGCATGGGCCAGGCCGTCAGCCCCGCCATGCGCGATGTCGACGCGACGGTCACGCGCGCCGCCGCCTCCAAAGCCACCGTCCTCATCCGGGGCGAGAGCGGCACCGGCAAGGAACTCGTCGCCCGCGCCCTGCACGAGCGGTCGGAGCGGTGTTCCGGCCCCTTCGTCGCCGTTTCGTGCGCCGCCCTGTCCGAGACCCTGCTGGAGAGCGAGCTGTTCGGACACGACAAGAACGCCTTCACGGGCGCCGTCGCCGAGCGCAAAGGCCGCTTCGAGCTGGCCCACGGCGGCACCCTCTTCCTCGACGAGATCGGCGACGTCCCGCCCCCCGTCCAGGTCAAGCTCCTGCGCGTCCTCCAGCAGCGCGAGTTCGAGCGCGTCGGCGGCGGCAAGACCATCAAAGTCGACGTCCGCATCGTCGCCGCCACCAACGCCGATCTGGAGACGCAGGTCAAGGACGGCAAATTCCGCGAGGACCTGTACTACCGCCTCCACGTGATTCAGATACTGCTGCCGCCCCTGCGCGACCGCACCGAGGACATCCCCGGCCTCGTTGCAGGCTTCCTCCAGAAGTTCAACGGCGAGAACGACCGCCGCATCACGGGCGTCGCGCCCGAATCGCTCCACTGCCTCGTCCAGTACCCCTGGCCCGGCAACGTCCGCGAATTGGAGAACGTCGTCGAGCGCTGCGTCGTCCTGTCCGACCCCGACGCCGCGACGCTGACGCCCGACCTGCTCCCGAGCGTCATCCGCGACAAAGCGGCGTTCCTGTAAGAAAAGAACGGAGGGCGATCATGGCGCTTGACCCGCAGGTCCGAGTGGGCCACGTCCACCTGAAAGTCGCCGACCTGGAACGGGCCTTGGGCTTCTACCGTGACACCCTCGGCCTGGAAGTCACGCAGCGACTCGGCGACGGCGCGGCCTTCCTCTCGGCGGGCGGCTACCACCACCACATCGGCCTGAACACCTGGGAGAGCGCGGGCGGCCCGCCGCCGGCACCGGGGACGACCGGCCTGTACCACATCGCCTTGGTCTATCCGACACGCGCCGCCCTGGCCGACGCGCTGCGCCGCCTCCTCGCCGCCCACATCCCCCTGGAGGGTGCGAGTGACCACGGCGTCAGCGAGGCGCTCTACCTGCGCGACCCGGACGGCAACGGCGTGGAGCTGTACTGGGACCGCCCGCGTGATCGATGGCCCCGCGCGGCGGACGGCGGCCTGGCGATGTACACGCGGCGACTGGATCTGGACGGCCTGCTGGCCGAGGCCGTGTAGACCCCATCCCAAGCGCCCTCCGCGACAGGTCTCCCTGCCCCCCGTTCGGGCGGCAGGGCGCACAAAATCCGACGCCTAGATGCCGCGACGGCGTTCGAGCCGTTTCCCGCGCCTTTTCTCCTCCGGCCCTCTTCCGCCCTGTTTTCTATGAGAATGTATGTTGTCACCGCGACCGGCTGGGGCGCGGTGTCACCCGCTGTGCCTCCGTCTAGCCGGTGAAGCATGCTCAAACAAAAAAGACGTAGAAAAGCCCCGGCTTCTTCAACGCCGGGGCATTGGAGTGGCAAAGCCCTACGCGGGGAGGCCCACAGACCTCAACAACGGGTGGCAGGAGCGAGAACACCCGTACAACAGTTTCTCAGTCGCCGTCGGCGTCTGTTGCTCTGGCCGCGACCGGGATGGCGCCGTGCTTGGGGGCGGGCATCTTGGAAGCGAAGCCCTTGACGCTCTTCCAAATGATCTCGTTGAGCAGGCCGGCGGGGGCGCGGTCTTCCTGGGAGAAGTCCATGGTCGCGGACAGGCGGGCGAGGTGGGCCAGTCCGGGGTCGGCCTTGAGGGCCTCGCCGCCGGCGATCTGGTTGACGAGATTGGGATCCGGCAGGGCGGCGACGAACGGGGAGTCGTTGGCGGGGGCCGTGTCGAAGTCGGGGGCGAACGTCGGCGCGAAGGCGTCGTACTGGCTCATCGGGGGCAGTCCGAGCAGCAGCTCGATGGAGTGGAGGACGCTGTCGGTGTTGTAGAAGTTGTGGTCGACCGTGTTCTTTTTGATCCAGGGGCTGATGACGTAGCAGGTGGAGCGGTGGCAGTCGACGTGGTCCGGGCCGTTCTGGGCGTCGTCCTCGATCACGAAGATGGCGGTGCTGTCCCAGATGGGGCTGTGGCTGACGGCCTGGACGACCTCGGCGACGCCGTAGTCGTTGTCGGCGACGTGGGCGATGGGGGTCGGGTTGCCCAGCCTGAATCCCGCCGTGTGGTCGCTCATCAGTTTGAGCATGGTCAGGTTCGGCACCGACGCGCCGCTGGGGTCGGCCTGGAGCATGGCCTGGAACTCGCGGTTCCACTCGCGGAAGCGGTTGGGCGCGTTGAACCTGCCGTAGGCGGGCTTGGCATACGGCTCGGGGTCGGGGTTGGCCGGGTCGATGGGGGCATCGCTGTCGGCGTAGTCGAGGTCGAACTGGCGGAAATCGCTGTCGGTGATGCCGACGCCGTTTTGTCCCGCCTGGAACGGCCCGCCGGCGTAGTGGCCCGGCGGCTGCAAGCCTTTAGTGGCCGGGTAGTTGTCCGGCAGGAAGCTGCGGACGCCGCTGGTCAGGAACCAGCCGTAGTTTCGCATGGAGAGGCCGGCGGCGCGGGCCTGGTCCCAGAGGTAGCCGTTGGGCGCGGTGGCGACATCGGGGACCGCCGGAGCGCCCTGGGGGAACAGGCGCGAATTCTTGACGCCGTCGATGCTTTTGGCGGGGAAGCCGCCGGTGGGATAGTCGTTGTTGTTGCCTTCGAAGTCGTAGGCGCGGCCCCGGCCGCTGTAGTTGTAGGGCAGGTTGCGCAGGACGTACTCGCTGGCCGTCCCCGCCGTGGACCAGTTCCAGCCGTCGCCGCTGACCTCGGCACAGTCGTAAAAGTTGTCCAGCAGCACGAACCGCTCGGCCAGCGCGTGCAGGTTGGGCGTGACGGCGCGGCCAAACAGCGCCAGATTGGGGTCGCCGTTGCCGCTCGTCTCGTCGCCCAGAATCTGGTCGTAGGTGCGGTTCTCTTTGATGATGTAGATGACGTGCTGAATCTTCGCCGCCCCTCGCCCCTTCAGGCCGATGGCGCGCAGCGGGTCGCTGGCGAAGCTCGTGCCGATGCGGTTGTTGGCGAGCACCTGGCGGGTCAGACTC
This sequence comes from uncultured Armatimonadales bacterium, assembly GCA_964249295.1. GTDB lineage: Bacteria > Armatimonadota > Armatimonadia > Armatimonadales > Capsulimonadaceae > CAZZVX01. The sequence continues at coordinate 10,001 of CAXUCQ010000078.1, forward strand.
GGCAGGGCCGACGCCTTGGGGACGGGGATGTCCGAGACGTTCCCTTCGATGATGACTTCGTCGTAGAACGTGTCTTCGTAGCGCTGGTACGGCGGGGAGGGCCGGTCGGTGACGTGGCCGGGGTTGGGGTTGACGGCCTGGGTGCCTTTGGCGTTGGCGACCAGCAGGGACGCCGGGACCCCCGGCGCGGCGGGGACGACGGCGACGGCGCTCGGGTACCAGCCGGTCGGGACGTAGCCGGACAGGCCGCCGCGCGGCAGGCCGACGACGGCGACG
>CAXUCQ010000079.1:0-10251 GCA_964249295.1 uncultured Armatimonadales bacterium
CTCGCCCGCTTGCGGGAGAGGGTGGCGAGCCTCGGCGAGCCGGGTGAGGGCCGCCACACAAACTATTTTTCTACTTAGTGTAAAAACCACATAATATGTGGTATAGTGCCGGTGTAAGTGTAAAACACACATAAACAAGGAGTGTGAGATGCACGTCGAGCTTTTGATCATTGACCCACAGATCGACTTCTGCGACCCCCACAAAGGCGCGCTGTACGTCAGCGGCGCGGAACATGACATCGCGCGGCTGGCCCGTATGGTCCGCCGCCTCGCACCCAAGCTGGACGACATCCACGTGACCCTGGACTCGCACCACTTTGTGGACATCGCTCATCCGATCTTCTGGCGCGACGGCCAGGGCGCGCACCCGGCGCCGTTCACCACCATCACCGCCGCCGAGGTCGAGAACGGCCGCTGGATGACGGCGCAGCCGTCCCTCTATCCGCGCGCCCTGGACTACGTGAAGGCGCTGGACGCGCACGGGCGCTACCAGCTCACGGTCTGGCCGCCGCACTGCCTCATCGGCAGCGAGGGCCACGCCGTCATGCCGGACCTCTTCGCCGCCCTGACCGAGTGGGAGCAGCGCTTCGCCCTCGTGGACTATGTCACCAAGGGCAGCAACATCTACACCGAACACTACTCGGCGATCCAGGCCGAAGTCCCCGACCCGACCGATCCGAGCACCCAGATCAACACGGGCCTGATCCAGTCGTTGATGCGGGCCGATCTGATCGCCGTCGCCGGGGAGGCCGGCAGCCACTGCGTCGCCAACACCGTCCGCGACGTCGCCAACAACTTCGGCGACGACTCGTTCGTGTCCAAGCTCGTCCTGCTGACCGACGCCACCTGTCCCGTGACGGGCTTTGAGGCGTTTCAGGGCGATTTCATCTGCGAGATGACCGCCCGTGGGATGCGGCTTTCGACCACGACGGACTTTTTGGCCTGAAAGGAAACCAACCATGCCTCTCTTGACCGACCGCAACCTGGACCGGAAGACGCTCGCCACGAACCACTACGGCTACTCCGCCACGCGGCTCGCCGACCTGGGCGCGACGGAGTATACGCTGGTCACCATCGCCAGCGATTCGAGCAGCAGCGTCTCGCCGTTCAAGAACGAGCTGGCCGAGGCGCTCAAGCGCATCGTGCAGGCGTGTCAGTACAGCCCGCGCGCCGACAACCTGCTCCTGCGGCTGGTCGAGTTCAACGACCGGCTGACCGAACTGCACGGCTTCAAACTGCTGCCGTACTGTTCTCTGAGCGACTACAACCACATCCTGCACGTCGGCGGCAGCACGGCCCTCTATGATGCCGTCGAAAACGCCGTCGCCGCCACGACCGACTACGCCGGACAACTGGCGCGCGGCGGCTTCGCGGCCAACGCCATCGTCTTCGTCCTGACCGACGGCATGGACAACGTGTCCAAATCCTCGGCCCAGAGCGTGCGACAGGCGCTGACGCAGGCCGTCCAAGGTGAGGCGCTGGAATCCCTGGTCGCCATCCTGGTCGGCGTCAACGTCCAGGACCGGGCGGTCGCGCAGTACCTCCAGGCGTTCCACGCCGACGCCGGGTTCACGCAGTACGTCGAGATCGGACGCGCCGACGCCCCCACGCTGGCCCGCCTCGCCGATTTCGTGTCCCGCAGCATCAGCCTGCAATCGTCGATGCTTGGCACCGGCGGCCCGTCCCGGTCGCTGACGTTTTAGAAAGGCCCCTGTCACATGGCGATCGAGTTTTACCGGGAGCGGGACGCGCCTTACGGCTGCTTCTCGAACTTCTCCCCACACAGTTTCGAGATCGACGGGATGCCCTGGCAGACCGTGGAACACTACTTCCAGGCGATGAAGTTCGTCGGCACGCCGCACGAAGAGGCCGTGCGCCTTGCGAAATCGCCGATGGAAGCCAAGACCATGGGCAACGACCGTTCGCGCCCCCTGCGCCCGGACTGGGAGGCCGTCAAGGACGACCTCATGCGCCGCGCCGTCCGCGCCAAGTTCGCGCAGCAGCCCGAGATTCGCGCCGTCCTGCTCGGCACCGGTGATGAAGAACTGATCGAAGCCGCCTACAACGATGCCTACTGGGGCTGGGGGCCGGACCGTCGGGGCAAAAACATGCTGGGCAAAATCCTGATGGAAGTCCGCGATGAACTTCGGCAGTTGGAGCAGGCAAGCCATGAACAGCACCGTGACAGGCAAACAAGTTGAGCAGGCCGTCATCGGCTGCCTGCTGGGGACGGCGGTTGGGGACGCGACCGGGCTTGTCTGCGAAGGCTTGCCGCGTCGGCGCATGGAGCGTCTGTATCCGCGCCTCGACGGGCCGCGCCTCCTGGGCCGCCGAGGCATGGTTTCCGACGACACCGAGCATACGTGCCTGGTCGCGCAGGCGCTGATCGCGTCGGCGGGCGATCCGGCGGTCTTTGCCCGGCAGCTTTCCAAGCGCCTGCGGCTCTGGCTGCTCGGGCTGCCGGCGGGCGTCGGCTGGGCGACGCTGCGCGCCACGCTTCGATTGGCCGTGGGCGTTCCGCCCGAACGGAGCGGCGTCCGGTCCGCAGGGAACGGCCCGGCGATGCGGAGCGCCCTGCTGGGCGTGTGTTACGGCCATGACCCGGAGCGTCTGCGCGCCCTTGTGCGGGCGTCCACCCGTCTGACCCACACGGACCCTCGTGCCGAAGCCGGCGCGTTGGCCGTTGCGGTTGCGGCCCACGTCGCCAGTGTTTGCGGTGACGCGGCAGCGTTGCCACAGCGCTGTTGGGGCCAACTCCAAGTTGCCTTGGGTGCAGACCAGACGGGCTTGCTGCTTCTGGTCCGTCAAGCCCTTGACAGCGTGGCGCGTGGCGATGCGACAACGGCGTTCGCCGCCGCCGTAGGCGCGGAAAAGAAAGTCACCGGCTATGTCTATCACACGGTCCCCGTCGTGTTCCACGCCTGGCTGCGGAACCCGCGCGACTGTCGCGCGGCGGTCCAGGACGTGATCGCCTGCGGCGGGGACACGGACACCACGGCGGCGATCACCGGGGCGATTGTCGGCGCGGGCGTCGGCAAGGTGGGCATCCCGGCAGAGTGGCTCGCCGCGCTGTGGGAATGGCCGCGTACAGTGGCTTGGATGGAGCGGTTGGGGGCGCAGCTCGCCGATGCTTGTGCCGCAGGCTTGCCGCAGAAGCCGCTGACGCTGCCGTTCGGCCCGCTGCTGCTGCGGAACGTCGTCTTCGCGGGTGTCGTCATCGCCCACGGCTTTCGGCGTCTGCTGCCGCCATATTGAAAAAATGAGCGTGAAATGGACGTTTACCTGGAAGGGAAGAAAAAAGTCTGCCTGACGCGGGCGGACTTCAAGGGGCAGGGCGGGGAAGGCAGCGTCTATGTCAAAGGGCGGACGGCCTTCAAGGTGTACGCGGACCCCGCCAGGATGATTCCGCCGGGGAAGATCGGGGAACTGGCGGCGCTGACGCTGCCGGAGATCATCCGCCCGCAGCAGACCCTGACGGACGGGGCGCAGACGCCCGTGGGCTACACGATGGCGTGCGTCCCCGACGGCGTCCCGCTCTGCCGGACGTTCTCCAAGGCCTTCCGGGACCGCGAGCGCCTGACGCCGGACCGGATGCTCCATTTGGTCCGCGCCCTGCAGGCGGGCGTCGCCCACGTCCACGCGCAGGGGCTGCTCGTCGTCGATCTGAACGAGACGAACTTCCTGGTCGATGGCCGTTTCGAGCGCGTCTACTTCATCGACGTGGACAGTTATCAGACGCCGAGCCACGCGGCCACGGCGCTGATGGAGAGCGTCCGCGACCCGCACGCGACGGCGTTCAGCCCCGAGACCGATTGGTTCTCGTTCGCGGTCGTCTCGTTCCAGATGTTCGTCGGGCTTCACCCCTACAAGGGCAGGCATCCGACACTCAGAACACTGGCCGAACGGATGCAGGCCAATGTCTCCGTGCTGAACCCGAGTGTCGCCGCCCCCGCCGCATGCTTCCCGTTCGACGTCATCCCCGACGTTTATCGGCAGTGGTACCGGGCCGTTCTGGACCAGGGAGTGCGCTGCGCCCCGCCCGCGCGCCTCGACGCCCCGCTCATCCTGCCGCCTCGCGTGAAAAAAAGCGCAGGAAGTGTCTCTTTCGATCTCGAAGAACTCCAGGAGTTTGGCGCCGACGTGCTCCGCTTCGCCCAGGGCCTGGTCGTTACGTCTGAGGGCGTCATCGTCGGAGGGACGCCCCGGCTCGACAGCCGCGTCCAGATCGGCGTCGTCCCCCAGACCGGCCACGCCGTCGCCGCCTGGCTCGACCGGGGCCGCCTCTGTGTCCATGATCTGCATCGGGACGTTCCACTAGTCGCCGACATTGCCGGGGACGAACTCACGGCGACCGAAGGGCGGCTCTACGTCCGGCAGGGAGCGTCGCTGCTCGAAATCGAGTTCTGCGCCCTGCCCGCCATGACGCTGGTCTACGCCAAACTGGCCGCATGGGTAATGGAACAGGCGACCCAGGTCTTTGAAGGCGTCGCCCTGCAGAACATGCTCGGCGCCTGGTATGCGACCGTGCTGCCGTCTCGGGGCCGCGCCTGCCCGGTCCGCATCGCCGAGGCGGACGGAGGTCAGGTCATTGATGCCAAATACCAAAACCATGTGCTGATGCTCGTCGTCGCCCGCCACGGCCGGTACGACCGACTGATCCTGCGCTTCGACGCGGCGCACCAGACTTACGACCTGCGCCGCGTCGCCGACGTGTCCACGCCGGAGATCAACTTCGTCGTACTCGACAGCGGCGTGTGCCTGTCCCTGGGCGAGAACGACGCCTTGGAAGTCTTCTCGCACCGCCGGGGCGACCCGTCGCTCAAGGTCCTGTCCGACCCGGCGCTCGGCGGCGACTGCCGCCTGTTCAAGAACGGCACGCAGGCTCTGTTCGCCCGTGACCGGACGCTGTACAAGTTTGCGATGCGGAAGGCATAACAGAACAGTATGAACATGTTTATTTACACCCTTACAGACGGCGATCAGCCCTTTTATGTCGGCAAGACCAACAACCTGAAGACGAGAAAAAGACACCATATCTACCGTGCGAACAGTGGCAATACACTGCCTGTTTATAACAAACTGCGAAAAATGCTGCTGTTAAGAAAAGAAGTAGGCATGGTGGTATTGGAAGATGTGACAAACGAGAACTGTGATGCTCGTGAGCAGTATTACATCAGCAGATTAAGAAGCGAAGGAGTTACTCTCCTTAACCTAGCAGATGGGGGTGAGGGTGGAAAGGGACACACCGCAGAGACAATCAGAACGGCGGTTGAAACAAGGCTCAGAAATGGTTCTACCCCACGTTCTGCAGCAACTCGGTCAAAAATAAGTGCAGCGCGAAAAGGTAATCCTCTCACTGCAGAACATCGTGCGGCTCTGAGAAAAGGCTGGAAGAGAACTCCTGAACAATTGAAAACATCCAGTCAAAAAGCAGCTCTAACGTCAAAAGGAAAGATTAACACCAAAAGATACGTTTGCGTCGATCCTGATGGAACTGAGCATCTTACAGATTGCGGTCTGACTCTCTTCTGCGAGCAATATGGCTTACAGGCACCCTGTCTCCATAAAGTGCTATCTGGTGATAGACCTCATCACAAAGGATGGACCATTCGCAGGATTGGAGATGAGGCGTGATGTCGATTGTACACAGTTTACTCGACACTGATCTTTATAAGTTGACCCAACAGCAGGTCGTTTTCCATCAGTTCCCCGAGGCGAGCGCCGAGTACCGATTCCAGTGCCGCAGCCGCGACGTGGACCTGCGGCCCTTCGCGGACGAGATACGCCGGGAGATCGATGCCTTCTGCGGACTGACGTTCACCGACGACGAACTGGCCTATTTAGAAGGCATCCGCTACCTGCACCCGGCTTACGTCGATGCCCTGCGCCGCCTGCGGCTCGACCCTGAGAACGTCCAGATCACGACGGACGGAGGCGAGTTCGCGCTGGCGATCTGCGGTAGTTGGTACGGGACCATCCTGTTTGAAGTGCCGCTGCTGGCGATCATCAACGAGGTGTATTTTCGCAATACGCACCCGCTGACGGAGGAGGCCAAGGCGGAAGGGGAGCGGCGGCTGCGCGAGAAGTGCCGATGCATCCAGGGAACGACGCTGCCATCGTTCGCGCTGGTCGAGTTCGGCACGCGCCGCCGCTACAGCCGGGAGTGGCAGGCGCGGGTCATCGAGACGCTGAAACAGGAGATCCCGCAGTCGCTGATCGGGACGAGCAACGTCGAACAGGCGTGGCGACGACAATTATCCCCGTTCGGGACGATGGCGCACGAGTTCCTGCAGGCGTGTCAGGCGTTCGCGCCGCTGCCGGAGTTTCAGAAGTTCGCGTTCGAGCGGTGGATGCAGGAGTACCGGGGCGACCTGGGCATCGCGCTGTCCGACGTGGTCGGCATGGACGCCTTTCTGCGCGACTTCGACAAGCTGTTCTCCAAGGCCTACGATGGCGCGCGGCACGACTCGGGGGACCCGATCGAATGGGGCGAGAAGTTGATCGCGCATTATCAGCGCTACGGCATCGACCCCGCGACCAAGTTCGCCGTCTGGAGCGACGCCCTGACCATCCCCAAGGCGCTCGACATCGCCCGCCACTTCCAGGGCCGCATCCACACGTCGTTCGGCGTCGGCACCAACCTGACCAATGACCTCGGCTTCACGCCGCTGCAGATCGTCATCAAGATGGCCCGCTGCAACGGCCGGCCCGTCGCCAAGCTCAGCGACAGCCCCGGCAAGGCCATGGCCGCCGACGAGACCTTCCTCGCCTACCTGCGCCAGACCTTCCAGATCGCCCCGCCCGCTTCGCTGACAGGAGTTTCCTCCGCGTCTAAGCGCGCCGGGGGCAAGGCGGCCCTGTGAGGCAGGCCTCGCTCACAGCAGGAACAGGCCTCGTGTACGCCGAATAAGCGTGCGATGACTTACCTGCTGCTGCCGGGCCGACAGATCGTCAATACCCGCTACCAAGAAGAGTACCTGAACGGCATCCTGGGGCAAGACTTGGAGGCGCTGCCGGAGATGATCGGCGCGGCCCCGTGCGGGCGGGCGACCAACATTGTCTTCGCCGTCACGTCCTGCAACAAGAGCAACAGCCGCTACAACCCGCTGCCCTTTGAGGTGCGCGCCATCCTCGTGTATGAGTTCGCGCGGCGGCTGCAGGAGCGGTTCGGCGTCCGCTTCCACATCCTCGGCATCCCGCACTACCCGCCGACGGACCGATTCCCGTCGATCATCCTGAAGGAGATCGCGGAGCAGAGCGACGGCGGGCTGGCCCTAACGCCCACAAACACCGTCGTCTTCACATCGACCCCGCCGATCATCGCCGCGTATGGGGCGCTGGGGTTCGCCGTCCTGCCCGGCGAGTATGACCCCGCCACGGGGCGATACTCGGCGCCCGTCCCGAACGCCGTCGTTCAGCAGATCGGCCGCGGCGAGCCGCTGGACCAAATCCCGCTGAGCGCGAGCACGCGGGCGGTGTTCGCCGACTTCCCCGACGCGCCGGAGCGCATCCTGCGCCTGTACCATGACCCCATCCTGACGGACGCGGGCGACCTGACCGAGACGCGCGACTACGCCACGTACAATCAGGCCATGGCGAGCGCCATCGACTTCAAATATGCCGAGATCGCGCCGTTCCTCCAGCCCGGCAAGATCGTGGACGAGGGCTGCGCCGACGGCGCGCTGCTGGAGCGCATCGTCCACGACTTCCCCGACAGCGACCTTCTGGGCATCGACCTGAGCGCCGAGATGCTGGCGCGGGCGAACGAGAAGAAGCGGGCCGGCGTTTTCGGCGGGGCGTTCGTCTTCTTCGCCCAGCGCAACCTGATGACGCCTATCACGGAAGCGCAAGCCGGGCGTGACGACACCATCATTTGCAACTCGACGCTGCACGAATTGTGGAGCTATGGCCGGGGGGCCGAGTCGGTCCGGGAGTATCTGCGGAACAAGGAGAAGCAGCTGCGGCCCGGCGGGCGTCTGGTCATCCGGGACGTGGTCGGGCCGGAAAACGGCGGCCGCCTTGTGCTTCTGGAATGCGCGGCGGACGACGGCCTGGTGACGGACGACTGGGCGAGCGCCGAGGTGGGGTCGCTCTCGACGCTGTCCCGCTTTCGGCGCTTCTGCCGCGACTTCCGGGGCGGGCAGATCGCGGGCATCGTGGAAGAGCTGGAACGCGACGGACACGCGCTGTTCCGATTGCCGCTGAGCGCGGCGATGGAATTCGTCTCAAAAATGGAGTACGTGGACAACTGGGCGTCCGAGATGCATGAGGAGTTCTGCTTCTGGAGTCTCGCGGACTGGACGCGGGAGCTGGCGCAGGCGGGGCTGGAAGTCCTCCCCGGCTCGCGGGCCTATGTCAACGCCTGGCGCGTCGAACACAGTTTCACGGGCCGGGTCCGGCTGTACGATGCAGAAGGGATGCCGAGGCCGTTCCCCGTGACCAACATGGTGCTGGTCGGCGAGAAACAGCGAGGCGCACAAGGCTGAACCTTTGGGAACGCTAGGCCGCGTGGCCGGGGCGCTGCTGCAGCGGCATCTGGCCGACTTCCAGCTCGACGGTGCTCAGAGGCTGGCCGTCGACCCGAAGCTCGAACCCGTACAATCCGAAGGCGGGGAAGACCAGGCCGGCGAAGTTGATCGTCAGCGGCACCGTCACCTTGCGCGCCCCCGGCTCGGCGGGGGCCTGGAACTGGGCGTCGGGGAACTGCTGCACGGCCTGGCCGTCGGGGCCGTTGAGCCGGATCGCCAGCCCGTGCGGGCGGCCCGCTTCTTCGGGCGTCAGCCGCAGCTGCAGCACCAGCGTCATGACGGGCCAGCCGATAGGGACGGACTGCCCGAAGATGTTCTGGAAGACGCCGCAGATGTTGAGCTTGCCTTCGCGTGAGACGTTGGCGGCGTCGGCGAGGACGGCGATTTCGGCTTGCATGGGTGAGTTCTCCTTTGAGGTCTGACAGGCGTCATTGTAACGGCGTTTAGGCCGGGTGTCAAGCCGGCGGCGTGAAGGTGTGCCACTGACCGTCGGCGTCCAATATTTCGCACGGCGCGAAGCGCGCCTTGTAGGCCAGGCTGCCGCAGCCGGCGACGTAGAAGCCGAAGTACGCCCACGGCTTTTCCAGACGCCGGGCGAGTGCGAGTGTTTGCAGCATCCCGAACGTCCCCAGCCCTCGCTCCCGGCAGTCCGGGTCGTGGTAGTGGTAGACGCCGGACACGGCGCCGGGCGTGACCTCGGTCAGCACGACGGCCCGCAGGGCGTCGCCCTCCCAGACGCTGATCTCGACCGCCGGGAGCGGGCCGCGGACGAAGTTGTCCGCGTATCCCTGCGCGTCCGGCGGCGAGAAGGGCCAGCCTTTGGCGGCGGCCTGGGACGCATGGTAGCGACCGAACAGGGCGAGGCGCGCTTCGTCCACGCCGGGCGCGGCCAGGCGCACCGACAGGTCGGCGTTGCGCCGCAGGGCGCGGCGCTGGCTGCGGTCGGGCATGAACCGCGCGGCGTCGATGCGGATGGGCCGGCACTCCCGGCAGCCGTCGCAGACCGGGCGGAAGAGCAGGGCGCCGAACTTGCGCCAGCCCGCGTTCATCCGCCCCTCGTACTCTTCAGGCGACAGCCGGGCCGCCAGCTCATATTCCGTCCGTGACTGGCGGTCCGGCAGGTAATGGCACGTCTCCGGCCCGGACTGGAAGCGGTGCAGGATCAGCATGGGGGGCCTCACGGCGCGGCGGCGTAAGGGGCGTCGTTGCGGCCGATCGCGCGCTGGAGCTGGGCGTCGGCGATGTAGAAGTTGTAGACCGCCGTGACGAACTGGTTCTGGGCCTGCTGCAGCGTCGCCTGGGCCGTGATGACATCGAGGATGGTTCCGACCCCTGCCTTCTGCGAGCCGAGCGCGGCCTCATAGTTCTCCTGGGCCGCCGCGACGGCGGCCTGCGCCAGTTGGGCCGCCTGGGCGTTGACGGCGCGGGTGGCCAGCGCCTGCTCAACGTTCTCGCGAATCAGCTGGCGGGTCTGCTCCAGCTCGTTCCGGGCCGTATCTTTCGCGGCCTGCGCGACGCGGACCGCGCCGCGCGCGCTTCCGGCGTCGAAGAGCGGATAGGAACCGTTCACGAGAAGCTGAGAGGTCAACCCGCGACTGCCGACGTCGTTGGTCGCCTGGTAAGTCAGGACGTAGTCGCTGCTGACGGTGAAGCCCGCCTGGCGTCGGGCCTGCGCCAAGGCCGCGCTGTCGCTCTCGACGATGGCCTGCTGCTGGCGCAGGTC